>JAVXRV010000055.1:0-12124 GCA_036643515.1 Ruthenibacterium sp. | reverse complement strand
ATTTTGTCGGCTATCATAGCGATAAACTCACTGTTGGTTGGCTTTCCACGAAGATTGTGAATGGTGTAGCCAAAATAGGAATTGAGAATGTCCACATCGCCTCTGTCCCATGCCACTTCAATGGCATGGCGAATGGCACGCTCTACACGGCTTGCGGTGGTGTTGTTTTTCTTGGCAATTTCAGGATACAGCCGCTTTGTCACGCTGTTGATATACTCGCCGTTTTCCATCGTCATCAAAATGGCATCGCGCAAAAACTGATAGCCTTTGATGTGCGCGGGCACGCCGATTTGATGCAAAATTTCCGTCACGGTACATTCATCATCCACCTGTGTGGCCGGATGCATCTGCCGGCCGGACGCTTCGAGCACGCGCCGCGCCAGCATCGCGGGGTCAAACGGCTTTAAAAAGTAAAACGAAAAGCCTTTTTCAATCATTTCGCTTTCAAGCGCGTCATCTAAAAAGCTGCCTGTCACAAAAAAAGTGGTGCCGCTGCCGCCGCTTTCGTCAAATTTTTGTTTGACGCTGATTGCGTCAAGCCCCGGTAAAAACGCGTCGAGCAGCACGGCGGTCGGTTTACATTCGCGAATGGCCGCAAGTGCCTTTTTACCGTCTTTTTCACACACGGTCAAATGAATATTCTGCTTTGCAAGCGCCTCTTTGCATTGGGCGGTTACCTCCGGCGAAAGGTCTGTCATGAGCAATTTTACGATTGAATCCATTCTTTTTTCCTCCAAATGATTTTCGCCTCCGCTGTATGAGCCATTTGATTGGTTCGTGAGGAGGTTGTCCGTAGGGATATTCCCTTTACTTTCCAAATATTACCATATATTACCAGTAAATACAACCCTTTTTTGGAAAAATTTTCTATATTTGGTGAAATGTTTTGATTCAACCCCAAATGTTGTGGTTTTTCGTCGTTCTTCGCCCAAAAGCTTGTCAATCCGCACCGATGGCCTATGCCACATATTCGCCGAGTTTTGCGATGTCTGCTGTTTTCAACATGTTTTCGGCAAAAATGCCGTACCCGCGCGTGGGGTCGTTGACAAGCACATGCGTAATGGCGCCCACAAGACGGCCATTTTGCACAATCGGGCTGCCGGACATGCCTTGCACAATGCCGCCCGTGGCCGACAAAAGCCGCGTATCGGTGATATGCACAATCATATTGCGATTTTGATTTTGAGCATTGAGCGCTATTTTTTCAATGTCCACATGATAGCGCTGTGGCGTTTGGCCGTGAATGGTGGTGATGATTTCGGCCGGCCCCGCCGTGATTTCCTGCGCATAGGCAAGCTCCATGGCCGTGTCGGACAGCGGCGACGCGGCGTGGCCGTACACGCCGGTTTCGCCGTTGATGGTGATGATGCCCATGGGCACGGTGCTCAAAAAGCGGCCTTTCAATTCGCCCGGACTGCCCTGTGTTCCGCTGACGGCGCCTGTGATTTCCACCGGCACAATTTCGCCCTTGCGCAGCGTCAGTGCTTGTCCGGTGTCGACGTCGTGGATGGAGTGGCCGAGCCCCGCAAACGTGCCCGAGGCCGCATCCACAAACGTGAGCGTGCCGATGCCGGCCGAGGAATCACGCACCCACATGCCGGTGCGCCATGTGCCGCCGGCCGCGTCACGCACGGCGGTGATGCGCACATTTTTTTGCAAACCGCCGCGCATATAGCGCACTTCGGCCGGTGCGCCGCCAAGCCCTTGCAACGCACTTGCGACGTCCTCATTAGTTTTGGTGGCCTTGCCCGCAATCGATTGAATCACGTCACCCATACGCAAACCCGCCGTTTTGGCCGGATTGCAATAGCCGGTGGCCGTGTAGATATCGCTGAACCCCACAATCATGGCGCCGTTTGCGAACATTTTGATGCCAAACGGCGTGCCGCACACATTCACCATGCGGCGGCACACCACCTCGGCACGCACGGTTTTTACCGGCACAAGGCCGCCGAGCGTCAGCGACGCATTGTATGAATTGCCTTTGCGCACACTGGCCACCGCGCTCTCTCCCGCGTTTTGCCTTACCTTTAAGAACGGCATTTCCGCAAGCTTCACACCCTCGCCCTCCTGCACCATCAAACTATCCGGCAGCAATGTGCCGATGTACAGCGACAAAATAAAAATCATCGCCACGCACGCAGAGGCAATAAAACAAGTCCATCTTACCATTCGCTCCAAATTATCTGCCTCCTGTTTTCTTCATAGAGGTAGTATTTACAGGCGATGCGCCGTTTAAACATGCGATGTCAATTTTCGTAAAATTCGCACGATGCCCGCGAGCAGCGGCCCTGCCAACACGGCCAAAATCACAGGCAGTAAATTGACACCAAGCACCGAAGCGGTGCCAAACAGCGGCTGCGCAAACGGCAGATAAACGCAAAGCACCGCGCCGAGCACGCTTAAAAGCACCGCAAAAAGCAGCGCGGGATTGCCGCCAAAATGCATTTTTTCGCCGCGGCACTCAAAAATATGCAGCATCTGCGAGCACACAATGGTCAAAAAACATCCGCTGCGTGCAATGGTGACGTCATTTGTCATCTGCAACAGCGCCCAGTATGCGCCGCACGATGCCATGCCAAGCAGAATGCCGCGTGTGAAAATGACACGGGCAAGACCGCCTGCAAACAGTCCCTCTGTTTTTTTGCGCGGCGCACGCTGCATGATGCCCGCCGCCGGCGGCTCCATGCCGAGCGCAATCGCCGGCAGACCGTCCGTGAACAAATTCACCAGTAAAATCTGAATGGGCAGCAGTGTGACCGGCAGACCGAGCAACATGCCAAACAACATACCGAGCACTTCACCGAGATTGGAGGTGAGCAAAAAGCGCAAAAAGCGCCGAATGTTTTGATAAATGACGCGCCCTTCCTCGACGGCGGCCACAATGGTGGCGAAATTATCATCGAGAATGACAACGCCGGATGCCTGTTTTGTGACGTCCGTGCCGGTGATGCCCATGGCAACGCCGATGTCTGCCTCCTTGACCGCCGGTGCGTCGTTGACGCCGTCGCCTGTCATGGCAACCACCTGTCCGGCGGCTTTATAGGCTTTCACAATGCGCAGTTTGTGCGCGGGCGACACGCGTGCATACACGGCCGTCTGCATACAAACCGCCGCAAGCTGCGCGTCGGTCATGGCGTCGAGCGCCGCACCGTCCACCGCTTTGTCGCCCGCGCGCGCAATGCCCACCGCACGTGCAATCGCAAGCGCCGTGTCTTTGTGGTCGCCTGTAATCATCACCGGACGAATACCGGCTGCACGACATTTTCGCACCGCCGGTTTCACTTCCGGCCGAGGCGGGTCCAGCATGCCGCACAGCCCCAAAAAGCAAAGATTATTTTCGCCGAGCTTTGGCGTATCGCTCACGGCAACGCCGAGCACGCGCAGTGCGCCCGCGGCCATTTCTGCCAGTGATGCGGCAATGCGGCTTCGGTCGCGCGGCGTCATCGGACGCACACCGTTTGCATCTTGAAGATGCGTGCAGCAGGGCAAAAGCATTTCCGGCGCACCCTTGCACAAAAGCCGATTGCCCGCGCCACCGCGCACTTCCACACTCATGCGCTTGCGTTTTGCGTCGAACGGCATTTCGCGCATGACTTTTTGTGTGCGCAGCAGTGCCTGTTTTGTGACATTCGCCTTTTGTGCCGCCGCAAGCACCGCAAGCTCTGTTGCGTCGCCCACGCTGTCGTTTTCAAGCGAGGCCGTCGTGCAAAGCGTAGCCGCCTCCAAAAACGTGCGCAGGTCGGCATGCTGTGACAAATTGATTTTTCCGTCTGCGTCCATGAGCGAAACATCGCCCACCGTATAGCTTGTGATCGGCGTGACAATGCGCTGCACCGTCATTTTATTTTGCGTAATCGTGCCGGTTTTGTCGGTGCAAATCACACCCGCACAGCCGAGTGTTTCCACCGCGTGCAGCTTGCGAATCACTGCGCCGCGCCGCAAAATGCGGTTGACACTCAGCGCCAGTGTGATGGTAACAATCGCCGGCAATCCCTCGGGAATGGCCGCCACCGCAAGCGACACGCCCGTCAAAAGCATCTGCCAAAAGTCGCCGCCCTGCACATAACCAAGCATCCCGACGGACAGGCAAATGAGCACGCACATGCTCGCCACAAAGCGTCCGAGCTGTTTTAATTTAATTTGCAGCGGCGTTGCGTCCTCGCTACCGCTGTCTATCATCGTGGCAATTTTCCCCATTTCGGTTGTCATACCGGTTGCGCTCACCGTGCCTTCTCCGTGCCCCGCAAGCACCGTACAGCCGGCAAACACCCTATCGCCCGCCTGTTTTGCCGCCGCCGCGCTCTCGCCTGTCAGCATGGCTTCATTGCACAAGATGCCACTGCTTTCGTCAATCCGCGCATCGGCGGCAATTTGATCGCCCGCCGAGAATATCAGCACATCACCCGGCACAATTTTTCGCGCGTTTTCTGTGCTTTCTTTGCCGCCGCGCCGCACGCGCGCTGTGGGTGCAGACAGTTCTTGCAGCGCTTCCAACGTTTTTTCGGTGCGATATTCTTGAAAAAATCCCATACATGCGTTTAATAATACAATCATAATGATGGTGACGGCTTCCGTTGCCTCGCCCATCAGCACCGAAATAATAGTTGCAGCTGCCAAAATCAAAATCATCACATCTTTAAATTGCGAAAAAAACAGCGCCGCAACGCCGATTGGCGGCTTTGTGCGCAGCCGATTTTCGCCCACTTGCGCAAGACGCGCCGCCGCATCCGCCTGTGAAAGGCCTTCTTTTTTCGGCATATAAAATTCCCCTTTACTTTTTACGCATTCTCCTGTATTGTATGAATTAGGGAAGTGCGCTTATGCCAAATTGATTTTGAAGAAATGACGAGGTTCCTCTCGTTATATGAACAGATTCATAATTTTGAAAGGAAGCAAACATGATGATTTCTATTTTAACAAAAATCCTCATCGTGCTCGGTGTCGGCCTCACTGCTTATAGCCTGTACTTTTTACTGGTTGCGCTGCTCGGTTTGCGCAAAGGACGCACGGCCGTGCCTGTTGCCGCGGCACAAACGCGCTTTGCACTTGTGATTGCCGCACGCAATGAGGCCAATGTCATTGGCCATTTGGTAGACAGCCTCAACGCACAAAAATATCCGAAAGAATTGTTCAGCGTGATTGTCGCGCCCAACAACTGTACCGATAACACCGCCGACATCGCCGCCGCACACGGCGCACGCCTGTTCACGCCAAAGGGTGTCATCAAAAGCAAGGGCGCGGTGCTCACACAGGTGGTAGATGAAGTTGTGATTGGCGAACAGTTCGATGCCATGTGTGTTTTTGATGCCGACAATCTGGTGGACGAACATTTTTTGGAATACATGAACAGCGCCATTGTTGGCGGCGCAAACATTGTGCAAGGCTTTCGCGACAGTAAAAATCCGAAGCAGAGTGCCATTTCAGGCTGTTATTCCATTTGTTATTGGATGCTGAACCGCTTTTACAATGAGGCGCGTGTTTCGCTTGGCCTATCGGCGCTTGTCAACGGCAGCGGTTTTGCCGTCACGCGCGGCGTTTTGGAGCGGCTCGATGGTTGGCACACCTGCACCATGACAGAAGATTACGAGTTTAGCGCGCAGTGCGCCTTACTGGGCGAACGAGTACATTTTTCCAAAGAAGCGCGCATTTACGACGAACAACCGCTGACGTTTGCCGAAAGTTGGAAACAGCGCCGCCGCTGGACCACCGGCAGCCTGCAAGGACTGAACCAATATGGGCATCGTCTGTTTGCAAAAGTGATTTTAGAGCGCAACATCATTTGTTTTGATATGTATCTCACCTTTTTAACGCCGCTTGTGCAACTTTTGGGCGTGCTTTCCTGCATCGGCAGCATTGCACTGACGCTCGGCGGCGGCGGGATTCTGCTGCATGGCATTTTAATCCATGGCCTTGTGATTGCCACCGTCACCACCTTGGTTAGCCTGTTTGCCTGTGTGCTTGGCTCGATGGTGCTCGCGGCCGTAACGGTTTCATTGCAGCACACGCCCATGCGAGAAATGGGCAAAAGCATCGCAACCTACTGGCTGTTTTTAATGAGCCACACGGCGCTCACACTGCTCAGTTTTGTCAATCCAAAAACAACGTGGGACCCTATTGCGCACACTGCCGCAAAAAGTCTTGCGCAAATCAGACATAAAAACTAAATTTAAAAAACGCAAAACAGCCGCCGGTTCAATCGCTTTATGATTGAACCGGCGGCTGTTTTTTGTTCTGAAAAAGATTAAGCGCGGGACCTATGTGCTGACGTGACACTGCATCAGACCATAAAGGATTGAGGAAGCCTTTGAGAGGGATTCCGCTTGACGGAAACACATACTGACACAAAATCACATGTAGCGTGGTCCCGCACTTAATCTTTATCAGAACTTTTCTGCTTTGAAGGATTTTTTCACATTAGTCGAAAGAATATCACGTATCTTTGACCTTTTTAGTAAACCACAAAACAGAAGAAAGAACAATCCTTTCTCAGTTTTTTCTCAGTTTTGTACAGAATATTATCATATAATTTGTAAAATATGACATTTTTCATTCCGTTGCACCTGCATCATTCGTGAACCGTTTTTGTAAATATTTTTGATGCTGCGCAATAAAAAACCCGCCACACAAAATGTGCGGCGGGTTTTACACTCCTGTTACAGAGTTGTTTTAGATGGACATAATTTAAGAAGCGAGCGTGGTGCCGGGATAGTAGTGCTGCAAAATTTGCTGATAGTTCCAGCCGGCATCTTTTGCATAACCGTAAGCACCCCATTGGCTCATGCCAACGCCGTGGCCATAGCCCCAGAAGTGGAACGACCATGTGCGGTTGCCATTGTATTTGACGGTAAAGGCCGGTGAGCGCATGCAGCCGCCTTCTATTTTAACGGCTTCGTTTGCTTTTTCCACGAAATAGTTGCCATTGGTAGACGGATATTTATACCAACCGGCATCTGCGCCGCTGTCTTTATGCCATTCAAGACCATAGCGTACCGAGCGCACATAATGGTTAGAATCTGCACTTGTGACGGTCAGCCAGTCGGCTCTGTTGGAATAATATTTTACACGACGGCTGCCAGCAAACACTTTGTTGCCGATTGCTTCCATCTGTTTTTCATCGAGTACGCGTGTCACTTCATAATTGCGGTTTTCGCTGATGCCGTCATATGGGCTTGCCACTTCTGCCAAATACGGCAAGTCGGTGCTGCCCCAAACCGATGCGGCAGAGTTGGTGCGGCCTGCGCAGGAAGCGAAATATGTGGTGAGTGCCGGTGCGCCGTTATAGAGCACGCGCACGCCAAGCACATCGCGCACTGCATCGCGGATGGTGCTGCTCGGGTTGGCAAGATAAGCCACCGTCGGCTGCGGGTTACCATGTGCATATTGGTATTGAATCCATGTGTACGCGGCAACAGCCTGCGCTTTAAAGGCTTCAATGGACGCTCTTGTATTGAAACCAGTATTGGCAAACCCGCCAATTTCGCCGTTTACGATACAGGACAAAACATCTTCGGCCTCGCCCTGAATCACTTGGCCGTTTGCGGTTACTTTTAAGGTGCCGCCAAGGCCTGCGTTGATGTTCTGGCGTTTGCAATATTCTTGGAATTCTTTGCTGACTTTCATCATTTGCTCTGCAACATTCTGCACGGTGTATGTATTCAGTTTGTTGCCCCAGTTGATTAAATCGCTGCCGGTTGCCGAACGGTCAAACAATGCTTTGAACAGCACTTCTACTATTTCTTGGTTGGACAAGCGGCGGTTTGTAAATTCAGCTGTGCCAAGGAAGTTTTTGATAAGCGATGAGCCGGACGCGCCTTTTTGTACGGCGAGCGTCCATGTGTTTAAGCCATTTTCATCGCCTTGGCGTCCGAAAATGCTTTTGTAAAGGTTGTTGACAAAGTAGGTTTGTTTGGGATCTTTGTCGCGCGGTTGCGTCACTTCATATTTACCTTGCACGACGCCGTACTCTCTGCATATATTGCTGAACTCAATGGAATTGATGATGCCGTTCAGGACATATTCACGCGACATGCCTTGGTCAAGCGTCAAAAGCCATGCGGCAAGACCCGCATTTTCGGCGTCGCGGCCAAAAGCTGCATTGTAAAGCACATTGATGTATTTTACATCGTCTAATTTACGGTTGATGAACTCTTGTGAGCGGCTCAGTTCATATGCGAAATTCGTGCCGGTCATGGTTCTGTTGAGGAACACGCCGCACCATGCGTTCAAGCCGCCTTCTTCGCCCTTGCGGCCGAGGAATACCGAGTACATGCGGTTGACAAACTTCGTAATCAGCGGGTTTTGGTCACGCGGCTGCGTGGATTTGTAAGAGCCTTGTTGGATGCCGTAATCGCGGCATACGTTTGCAAATTCGGGCGAGGCAAGCACATTGCTCAGCACCCAATCGCGCGACAAACCTTCGTCGGCCATTGCGCGAATCCACGATTCAGCGCCGCTCGGGTCAACCGCGCGGTTAAACACGACGAAATAAAGTTTGTTTAAAAACTCGGTGTCAATGGTGTTTAAATTCGAAAATTCCTGCGAATGGAAAAAGTGAACCGTGACATCGGTGCCCGACATGCCTTTTTTCAGATAGCCTACCCAAGCGGCAAGACCGCCCGCATCCGGCTCACGATCAAAACAGCTTTTGTAAAGGCGTGTCATAAAAGCGGTCAGCTTTTCGTCGTTGGCATCGAGCACTTCGGGTGCTGCGCCATCTTCGCCAAGATCTGCGACACCGCCGTCGACAAGCTCACCCTGCGGCAACGCTGAAGTGCTGTCCGGCGCAACGATGATATCCTCGGATGTGCTGCTGGACGGAACCGGCACTTCGGAAGAAGCGGCGGTGGACGATGCCGTGCTGCTTGCCGGCACGCTCGCTTCGGAAGAAGCACTTGCGGGCGCACTTGTGGAAGCCGCAGGCGGTGCAACCGGAGTTTCGGCCGGCGGCGCAACCGGAGTTTCCACCGGTGCTTCAACAATTTGCGTTTCGGTGGCCGGTGCAACCGGCGCAAGGCTGTTATCGTCTGCGGCAAAAGCCGGCACTATGCTCAGCATCATACCCGCAACCAATAACATCGCAATCGTTCGTTTCAATTTCATTTTCATTTTCCCTCCTAAATAACGTGTTAGAACTCTATTTCCCATTATACACGATTTGTACAAGTTGTGCAATCCTGCCATCTCATAAAAAAGACGAAAAAAGACGTTGTTTTTTGACAATTTCATGGGATAACAAGTCCTCTTGCGCAAAACAGATTGTATTTCGGCGAAAATGCGCTTATAATTATTTTATTCTTAATGAAAATCAATGAGAAATTTAGGAGCACACATGAAAAAAAGATTTTTTGCAGGGTTGTTATCACTGCTGCTCTGCTTGCAGTTTACAATCCCCTCTTTTGCGCTGACGGAAGATTTTTCTCCCGATTCTACGGAGAATTTCGTTTTGCAACCCGAAAATCAACCGCAACAGAGTGAAGAAGTTTTAGCTGAAAATCCGCTGCCGCAAACGGATGTGCCCGCTGTTTTGCCTCGGCCCGAAACGGCGCCGGACGCACCGCTTGTACCCATTCCCGCCCTTGAAACAGGCGGTGAGCACTGGGATTATTACGACTTTTCCGACGACCGCAGCGCGCCGCCCCAAAACCAATTTTTCGCGGCTTCCAATCCCATCACATACAGCAAAGTCAACAATCTTGTGGTGTTTGTGCGCTTTGCGGATTCTCCCGAATTTGTGGACGATGCCCGCGTTGCCAATGCCACGCGTAACTACAACACGCTGAGTGCCGCCGGTGCCGCCACAGCAACGGGCACACTGCGCGACGCCGTGCACCGCGTGACGCTTGGTGCCGTGGACGCGCAAACCGTGTTTCAAGGGCAAACGCAAAGCACGTCCATTCAGCTTTCTCAGCCAATGGCATATTATCAGCCTCAAAGCCGCAGCGGCGCCGTCGGCTATGCCGCAAACGAGCGTATGGTGCGTGAAAATGCTTTTGTGACGGAAGTTTGCACCGCGCTCAATGCTGTTTTGCCGGACTATGATTTTGACACAAACCGCGACAATATTTTCGACAGCATCTGCTTTGTCTACCCTGCCGCACTGTACACCGACGCCGGTTGGAACGAATTGCTTTGGCCGCACCAAACGCGCGGCAGCAACGCGGGCGCCGTTTTGCACGGCCTTTCTGTGCGCAACTATGTGTTTTTAAACATGGGTGACAATGTCACCGGCGTGTTTAACGACAAGGGAAACGGCAATAAAAACGCATGCCATGAATTTATGCATAATCTTGGTTTGCCGGATTTATACCGATACAGCGACCAAAACCATGCGCCCATCGGCATGTGGGATTTGATGGCCTCCGGCGACAACAAAGCCGTGCCGCTCGTCAACGCCTACACACAGCGCGAATATTTGCGCTGTGGCACGCCCATGCAGCGCCTCACCTCCTCGGCCACCGTCACGCTCACAAGCGCCGGATATTCCGACGGCAACGCACAATACGCCGTGATTTTGCAAGGCGCAAAACAAGACCAAATTTTTGTGGCAGAATATCGCAAAAACGAGGCCGACGGCGGCCTGCTTGTCTATCGCATCGACGAAACAAAGGCCGAAAACGGCAACAAGTACGCAAACCCGAACAGCGGCGGTGCAAACGACTTTATCTATGTGTTTCGCCCGCAGGAAACCGGCTACAACAAAGCGGATTCCACCGGACTTGGCAAGGCACTTTTGTCGCCGCAAAATGCCGGATGGAGCAGCCTTGGGCGACCACTGGACGCTGCGGATGCCTCGTTTCAAAACACGCTTTATTATGCCGACCGCTCCAACAGCGGCATTGTGATTGACGCGCTAACCGGCATTGGCACAGACACCGTCACGTTTCAGGTCACATTTCCAAAACGAGAGCCGATTTATACCCCGCTTGAACAGTTTATCGTGCGTCTGTATCGTGGCTGTCTGTCGCGCGAGCCGGATGCCGCCGGCCTTGCCGCATGGCGCGATGCGCTGCAAAGCCAAAAGATGACCGGCACACAAGTTGCCGAGGCATTTTTTCATTCCGAAGAATTTAAAAACGCGCATGTCAGCGACCAAAAATTTTTAGAGTTGCTCTATCAAGTGGCGTTCAACCGCGCGGTGGACACAAGCGGGCTTGCATCATGGACAGACGCGATGAAAAACGGTGTATCGCATGATTTTGTACTTGCAGGCTGCCTCAACTCCGCAGAATTTAAAAGCATCTGCACACAATACGGCGTGGTGCAGGGCAAACTTGTCCCCACACAGCCGCGCGACCAAAATCTCGGCCTCACGTCCTATGTCAACCATATGTACGGCGTATTTTTGGCGCGCGAGGCCGAGGCGGACGGCCTCAACGCATGGACAAATGCCTTTTTGACAACCGGCTTGACCGCCGCGCAGTTCTCGGTACATCTTGTCAATTCCGCAGAATTTTCGGCGCGCAACCTCTCTGACAAAGCGTTTTTGGACGTGGTGTATGACGCATGTTTTGGGCGCGGTGTGGATGCAAGCGGGCTTGCGACATGGGGAAATGCCCTGCGCAGCGGACGCAGCCGCGCGTGGGTGATGCAGCGCTGTGCCGCGAGTGACGAATTTAAGGCGCGTGCCAATCAGTTTGGCGTATCACCGTAAATAGTGCAATAAATTTGCAAAAGCGAAGCTGTGTTTGTGTGCACGGCTTCGCTTTTATTTTTCACCAATATTCACCAATGTATTGTATTTTATCCCAAATCCTTGTATACTATATGTATTATTGAGGGTATTACGCAGGGGATTATCGCACATAGGAGAGTAGTATGGTAAAGTTGAAAAAAATAGTCGCATCTTTGTTGCTTTTTGGCATGGTGCTGAGTGGCATACCGGCCTATGCTGAAACCGACAGTGCTGCGCCGCAGCCGGCAGCCGCGCAAAGCGTTGTCATTCTGCCCACCGCCCCTGCCGGTACACCGGCAGTCAGCGTGCCTGAGGTTTCCATTCCCGCAAACAGCGCAAGCACATCTGAAATTATCATTCCCGCAAGCAGCACAAGCGTCGCGCCGCCTGCTTCTTCAAGTGCCACACCTCCCGCAAACAGCACGGTCACTTCTGAAGAAACCGTGCCGC
>JAVXRV010000054.1:0-12348 GCA_036643515.1 Ruthenibacterium sp. | reverse complement strand
CAATCGCAATGTGCAATCACATTGCGATAAGAAGGAGGGCGATGCTTTGCAAAGCGAATTTGAGCCGCAACACCCGCCGCAGCACAGGCCGGTACGCAAAACAGGATATCGCCGCCGTCGCCGTCGCACACGGCGTTTATGGGGGCTTGTTTTTCTTGCCGTGTTGTTGCTTTTGTGTTTGCTTTTGTTCAGCCGCTGCCTTTCGGGTAGAACGGAACAGCCCGTCACGGCAGAACCGTCGGAGTTTAACGGCACGGTGCTTGCGGTCGGTGATACGCCGCTTTATCCGCTGCCCACGGCGCCGCCGTATACGATTTTGCTTGACGCAGGCCATGGCGGCACGGATGTCGGCGCAAACGGTATCGTCAAAGAAAGCGAAATGACACAGCGCATTGTGGAAGACTTACAGACATGGCTCTTGAATGACAGCAACTATGCACCTGTATTGAGCCATGCAAGCGGTGAAAACGCTTCGATAGGCGATCGCGCGGACGCGTCCAACACCGCCAAAGCCGCCTTGCTCGTGAGCATTCACGGCAATTATGACACCGCAGAAAGTTCCTACGGCTTTGAGTGCTTTGCCACGCCGCCGGGCCGCCTTTACCATGGCCGTGCGCTGACGTTTGCACACGCGGTGGCAGATGGGATGCAAAACGCGGGTGCGCGGCTGCGCGGCACAACAGGCGTGCGCTATGCGTACTATGTGCCCAGCGGCGAAAATTACCGCAAAGAAATGGTGGAGGAATCGGATTTAAGCACACGGTCGGAATTGACGTTCGGTGTGATTGAAAAAGTGAACTGTCCGGCGGTTTTAATTGAACAGGCCTTTGTGACAAATGCAAATGACGTGCAGATGTGGTGTGGCGAAAACGGCAGTGCAAATGCCGCGCGCATTTATTATGAGGCCATCTGCACTTATTTTGGCACGCCGCCCATTTCCTCATAAAACCATCCAAAAAGCTCCTCTGCAAAATGCAGAGGAGCTTTTTGATATTCAGTGACCAAACCGTAAGCCGGGTTCTGTATTAAACGACGATCTATCTGGTCCATGCGTTGCCGCATGGCTCAAGCCGCCTCCGAAAACGTGCAGGGCACACATAGTTTTCATATGGGCGTTGCTCCCGGTAGGGTTTACAGAGCCGCCTAAGTCACCAAAGGCGCTGGTGCGCTCTTACCGCACCTTTCCATCCTTACCATTTTTGCAAATGGCGGTTTATTTCTGTTGCACTATCCCTGGGGTTGCCCCCGGCTGCCGTTAGCAGTTACCGTTCCCTTATGGAGCCCGGACTTTCCTCAGAATGCCAAAGACATTCCGCCGCCGTATGTTTTGCTCACTGAATACACTTTATCGTAACACAAAAATGTCCATTCGTCAATTTGACAGCATAACTTTTACTTGAATTTGAACAAAAATTTCTGTATAATGAGAATCTGGAAAGTATAAAAAGCGTTCTTGGAACGCAAACAAACAGAAAAGGGGAAAAATATGTTTCAAAACAAATATTTGGCAGAAGTTTATGCCGCCGTTGAAAAACGCAACGTGGGCGAAAACGAGTTTTTGCAGGCTGTGCGCGAAGTGCTTGAAAGCCTTGAAACACTCGTTGAAAAACGACCGGAGCTTGCCGCAAACGGCGTACTGGAGCGCCTTGTGGAACCGGAACGTTTCATTCAGTTTCGCGTGTCGTGGGTAGACGATGCCGGCAAAGTGCAGGTGAACCGCGGCTATCGCGTACAGTTCAACTCCGCCATCGGCCCATATAAGGGCGGTATGCGCTTTCATCCGAGTGTCAACGCGTCGGTCATCAAATTTCTCGGCTTTGAACAAACGTTCAAAAACAGCTTGACCGGCCTGCCCATGGGCGGCGGCAAAGGCGGCGCGGATTTTGACCCGAAAGGCAAGTCTGATGGTGAAGTGATGCGCTTTTGCCAAAGCTTGATGACAGAACTTTCAAAACACATCGGCCAGTTTACCGATGTACCCGCAGGCGATATCGGTGTTGGCGCACGTGAAATCGGCTACCTGTTCGGGCAATACAAACGTTTGCGTAACGAAGTGACCGGTGTGCTCACCGGCAAAGGCCTTTCTTATGGCGGTAGCCTTGCGCGGCCGGAAGCAACCGGTTTCGGCCTGTGCTATTTCACCGAAGAAGCGCTTTCCTGCATGAAAAACGACAGCTTTCAAGGCAAAACCGTGCTCATTTCCGGTTCGGGCAATGTGGCAATTTTCGCCTGCCAAAAAGCGACGGAGCTCGGCGGCAAAGTGGTGTCGATGTCCGATTCAAGCGGCTATATTTATGATGCAAACGGCATCAATCTCGACGTCGTGAAAGAGATTAAACTCATCAAACGCGGCCGCATCAAAGAGTATACAGCGGCGGTGCCGACGGCGGAATATCACGATGGCTGCAGCAATGTGTGGAGTATTCCGTGCGACATTGCGCTGCCGTGTGCAACGCAAAACGAGATTGACACGCAAAGCGCGAATCTTCTCGTGAAAAACGGCTGCAAAGTGGTGTGTGAGGGTGCCAATATGCCAAGTACACCCGAAGCGATTGCCGTCTATCTTGCAAACAATGTACTTTACGGTCCGGCCAAAGCGGCCAACGCGGGCGGTGTTGCCACGTCCGGCCTTGAAATGAGCCAAAACTCGTTGCGGCTTTCGTGGACGTTTGAAGAAGTGGACGCACGTTTGCACGATATTATGAAAAATATTTTCCATGCCGCATATGACGCTTCCGTCACCTGCGGCGACGCGGGCAACTTGCTTGTCGGCGCAAATGTGGCCGGTTTCCTCAAAGTGGCAGATGCCATGTTGGCCGAGGGCATCGCATATTAAATTTTTACAAACAAGAGCCGCTGCAAAACGGCTCTTGTTTGCTTTTTGCGATTCATGGGAGGAGCGTGCGCGATGCAATTGTGCTTTACGGTTTTAGAGAAAGATGTCGGGATGCGCTTGCGCGATTTTTTGCGTAAGAACGGTTTGTCGGCCACATTGCTGAAAAATATCAAACAGGATGCGGGATTTTTTTGCGATGGCGTGCCCATACATGCGGATGTGCGCGTCAAAGCAGGTGGGCACATCACGTTTGATCTGCCGCCCGAGCAGGACACCACGGTGACACCCGAAAATTTGCCGCTCACGATTTTGTATGAGGATGCGCACGCGATGGTGGTATCAAAACCTGCCGGCCAAACCGTGCATCCCACGCGCGGCTATGTGGATGGCACACTTGCCAATGCATTTTGCGGCGAAATGCTGCGCCGAGGCGCGCCGACCGTGTTTCGGCCTATCAACCGGATTGACCGCAACACCTCCGGCCTTGTGCTGTGTGCGTGCAACGCCTATGCCGCGCCGCTGCTTGCACGCAGTGTACAAAAGGGATATTATGCCGTGATTGAGGGCGTTTTATCGCGAAAAAGCGGTGTGATTGACGCGCCGATTGCCCTTGCGGAAAATTCGCTTATCAAACGCTGCGTTGCCGCAAACGGACAGGAGAGCCGAACGGAATACACTGTTTTGGCGGAGGGCGGCGGTTTTTCACTGGTGCACTGCATTTTGCAAACAGGCCGCACACATCAAATTCGGGTGCATTTTGCAAACCTCGGGCACCCGCTTGCGGGTGATGATTTGTATGGCGGTAGCACGCAGCAAATTGCACGGCAGGCACTGCACTGCGGTGAAATTCGCTTTCAAAAAGTGCTGACACAAGAAACGCAAACGGTGCGTGTGCCGCCGCCTGCAGA
Source organism: Ruthenibacterium sp. (assembly GCA_036643515.1). Taxonomy (GTDB): domain Bacteria; phylum Bacillota; class Clostridia; order Oscillospirales; family Ruminococcaceae; genus Ruthenibacterium. Next base: position 8,604 of record JAVXRV010000054.1, on the reverse strand, counting down.
CTTCTGCACGCTGTGTGCGCAGGCAAACATCAAAATTTCACAAAACAAAAATGTCGATTTTACGTGATTTTTGCGAATTTCGACAAGCTTCGGGTTGCGTAAATTTTTAAAATGTGTATAATATATTAGTTAAGACTGTTATCATCGTTAGAAAGGAGCGCACCATGGCAGAAATGGCGAAAAAACTACCAAACAAGCATGACGAAGGAATTTCGCACAATTTGGGCGCGTTCCTTTATAACGTTGGGTTTCAAGCAGAATACACCGTTTTGCGTGTTCTGCGGATGCTGGGAAGTGTGCTTTCGCTGGTCGTTTTTTTTGGGCGATGGCTCACGCATATTGTGCGCACGCATTTTAAACCGTTTTTTATCACGGTGGGGCAGGAACTGATTTCGCCATGGCAGCAGGCCAAAAGCGGGTTTGCCAACATGCGTGGCGTGGTGCGCGCCGCGCGCGAAGATGGGCAGGAGCATGCAGCAAAGCAAGGGATAGAATATTTTTTCAGAGGACTGCGCATTTACAAAGGGCTGCTTTTGCGCGGCGCGACCTATCTTTTGCCAATTGGTGCGGCGCTTATATTCGGCTTTACCATTGCGAATGTGCTGCGCAGCAACTATGCGCTTGAAGTGCATTATAACGGTGAAATGCTCGGCTATATTGAGAACGAAACGGTGTATGAAGAAGCGCAGAAATGGGTGCAGGGGCGCATTCGCAACATCGGCACAGACACAAGTTGGTCGGCAAAACCCACGTTTCAGCTCGTGACGGTGGACAAGGCGGCGCTCTACACCAAAAGTGCGCTCGCGGATGCCATGATTAAGCGCTCTGGTGCTGAAATTACACAGGCTACCGGCATTTTGGTGGACAATACACTGATTGGTGTCACCACCGGCGGCAAAGAAATCGAAGCCGCCATGAACAAGGTGAAAACACCGTTTTTGGATCCGGCCAATCCCAATTTGCGCGCAGAATTTGTGCAGGATGTGCAAACCGTACCGGGGCTTTATTCCACTGCGTCGGTGATTGACGCGTCTGAATTGATGGACAGGCTGGAAGGCCGCAAGCCGTTTACACTGCAAGACGGCAGTCAAGCGACGGCCAATTTATTGCGCGTCAAACAGGTGAATCGCATCACATTCCGCGCGGAAATACCGTTTGAGTCTGTGCGCGTGGACGATCCGGCTTTGCTCTGGGGCAAAAAAGAAGTGGCACAGGCGGGCGTGAATGGTGTGCAGGAAATTGTGCAGGATATCACTGTTATTGATGGTGTTACCGTGAATGCGGTGAACTTGTCGGTGACGCCCATCACAGACGCCGTGCCCGAAATTGTGCATTATGGTGTGCAAAGCAAATATGGCGTGGCGGGCGATGTGGGCGACGGCAATTTGATTTGGCCTGTGCCGGAATATCGCGGCATCAGTCGTGGCATGGCATACGGACATCGCGGCCTTGACATCACGGGCAAAAAAGGTACGCCGATTTTGGCGGCCGACAACGGCGTGGCGGAATTTGCCGGCAGCGGTGCGGGCACCGGCAACTGGAGCTATGGCAATCTCGTGAAGCTTGACCACGGAAACGGCATCACGACGCTATACGGCCACTGCACCTCAGTTGTGGTGCAAACGGGCGAATATGTTACCAAAGGACAGGTAATCGCCTATATGGGCTCTACCGGTGTTTCCACCGGCAACCACTGCCATTTTGAAGTGACCAAAAACGGCGTGCTGTCAAATCCGTTTAATTTTGTGACGGCACCACGCTAAAAACGTTTGGCAATAGAACTGAAAAACTTCGTATTTTTGTGACATTTAATGTCAATATGGTGTAATTTGTGTCTAAAATAACACAAAACGATAATTTCACTTTTATTTTTGCGCCGGACAGTGTATACTATTAGAGTTGTACGGTTTTGTTTGGACAATGCAGTGTACACGAACATGAATTTTACTCATAAAGGGGAGTTTCTATATTGGAGAAATTTGTCATACATGGCGGAAAGCCGCTGATTGGCGAAGTGAATATCAGCGGCGCAAAAAATGCCGCTGTGGCCATTTTGCCGGCGACTATTCTGGCGGCAGGAAAATGCATCATTGAAAACCTGCCAAATATCAGCGATGTGGCGGCTTCGATTGAAATATTAAGCGTGATGGGTGCGCAGGTGCGCATGCTGGACAAGCACACGCTTGAAATTGACACTTCTCGCTTGGCACTCACAAGTGTCCCAAATGAATTGTCGCGTGCTATGCGTGCTTCTTATTATTTTCTCGGCGCGTTGCTTGGCCGTTTTGGCGAGGCAACCGTGGCGATGCCGGGCGGATGCAATCTCGGCCCGCGCCCGATTGACCAACATCTCAAAGCCTTTGTTTCGCTCGGCGCAAAAGATTCTGTCGAATATGGCATGATTAGCGTTTCTGCGGATAAGCTTTCCGGCTCACACGTGTTTTTTGACACGGTTTCAGTGGGCGCAACCATCAATGCGATGCTCGCGGCCGTCAAGGCTGAGGGGCGCACCGTGCTTGAAAACGTTGCCAAAGAACCGCATATTGTCGATGTGGCGAACTTTTTAAACACCATGGGCGCAGATGTGCGCGGCGCGGGCACGGACGTGATTAAAATTCGCGGTGTCAAGCAGATGCATGGCTGTTCGTATTCGATTATCCCCGACCAGATTGAAGCCGGCAGCTACATGGTGGCCGCCACGCTCACCGGCGGCAATGTACTGATTAAAAATGTCATCCCGAAGCATCTTGAACCCATCACCAGCAAACTTGAAAAAGCGGGCGCAACCATTGAAGAATTTGACGATTCACTGCGCATTTCCCGTCAGGGCGATTTATTGCCGCTCAACATCAAAACCATGCCGCACCCCGGCTTTCCCACCGATATGCAGCCTCTCATGACCGTGATGCTCACGATGGCACGCGGTACGTCCATTGTGACCGAGGGCATTTGGGAAAATCGTTTCCGCTATGTGGACGAGTTGGCCCGCATGGGCGCGAGCATTCAAGTGGATGGCCGCGTGGCCGTGATTGAAGGCGTGCCGGAACTGCTTGCAGCACCTGTGCGTGCGGCAGATTTGCGCGCGGGCGCGGCGCTTGTTGTGGCGGCACTTGCCGCAAACGGCACTTCTGAAATTGACGAAATTGCACATATCGAACGTGGCTATGAAGATATTGTGTCAAAATTACAGGGTCTTGGCGCCGATGTCAAACGCATCGAAAAGCCAAGCACAAACACCATGCGGCAGGCACTGTAAACGAAAAAACAAACGTAGGGGCGGATGTTAGCATCTGTCCCTATTGTTGTGTTTTATTGGCTTATATGACATATTTCACACGATGCAACGCATTTTCATACAGGAGAACTATGGCTGAATTTACAACACTCTATTCCGGCTCCTCCGGCAATAGCGCCTATATCGCAGAGGACGGGCGCTATCTGCTCGTGGATATGGGCAAAAACTGCAAAACGACGGTTGCGGCGCTCAAAGCTTTGGACGCGCCGCTTGGCAACCTCGGCGGCATTCTTGTAACGCATGAACATTCTGACCATGTGAGTGGGCTGGCCGTCTTTTTAAAACAGCATCCTGTGCCGGTGTATGGCAGCGCCGCAACGCTCGATTTTCTGGTCGAGCGAAACCTTGTGCCAAGCACGGCGGAGCTTGTGGAAATTGACGGACGCGAAGAAAATATTGCCGGATTTGGCGTGCAAAGTTTTACCACAAGTCACGATTCCGTGGCCTGCTGCGGCTATCGCGTCACAACGCCGCGCGGACGTGTGGTAAGTGTCGCCACCGACCTTGGCTATGTGTCAGACGAAGTATTGGCAAATTTGCTCTGCGCCGACTGCGTGAGCTTAGAGGCCAATTATGATTTTGACATGCTGATGTGCGGACGTTATCCCTACTATCTCAAAACGCGCATCGCCTCAAAGCGCGGCCATCTATGCAATGACGAAAGTGCCGAAACGCTCGTGCGTCTGCTGGAAAACGGCTGCAAAAAGTTTGCGCTCTGCCATATCAGCAACGAAAACAACACCAAAGATATGGTGTATACGGCCGTGAAAACAGCGCTTTTGCAGCATGGCATCGTGCCTGAAGCCGACTGCATTGTGCAGGCGGCGATGCGCCACTCCATCTCACCGATTCTCAACTTTTAGGAGAAAACACATGCAGAATATCACGCTGATTGCACTCGGAAAAATGAATGCCGACTATTACGCAAAGGCGGCGGCAGAATATACAAAGCGCCTGTCTGCTTTTTGCAAATTGCAAATCATTGAGCTTGCCGAGGAAACGATTGCCGAAAAGAACGCATCGGACGCTGTGATTGCAAAGGCGCTTGAAAAAGAAGCAAAAGCAATTTTGGCGGCTGTGCCGAAAGGCAGCAGTCTTGTGACACTTTGCATTGAGGGAAAACAGAAAACAAGCGAAGAACTCGCCGCCTTTTTTACCGAAAAAGCGAACAGCGGCGCGGGGGATATTGCCTTTGTCATCGGCTCGTCACACGGGCTTGCACCGCAGGTGAAAGAAGCGTCGGTACGTCTTTCCATGAGCAAAATGACCTTTCCGCATCAGCTTGCGCGCGTGATGCTGCTTGAACAGATTTATCGCGCATTTTCCATTTGCGCGGGAACGAAATATCACAAATAGGGAGAAAACACATGAAAAAAGGCGCTTTTATTTTTGACGGCATTTTGCTGTGCGGCACGCTCATCAACGCACTTGTTTTGATAGGGAAATTGTCGATTGACTGGTGGCGCATTGCGCTGATTGCGGCGGTGCTCATTACAGGCATATTGGTTCCGCTTGTGCGCAAAAGACCGATTGATTTCAGCGGAAAATGGCGGCCGCTGCACCTTGTGATTTTGTGCATTTGGGGCATATCGACCATTGCACCAATGCTTTTGCGCTTTTTCAAATAGAGATGAGGCGTTTTTGTGAAACAGCTGACACGATATTTTAAAGGCTATTATAAAGAACTGATTTTGGGGCCGGTGTTCAAACTGGCAGAGGCGGTTTTGGAATTGTTCATTCCGCTTTTGATGGCAAATATTATTGATATCGGCATCAAAAACGGCGACAAAGCATATATCGTCACACATGGCCTCCGGATGCTCTTATTGGGCGCCGTGGGGCTTTGTTTTGCGCTCATTTGTCAATATTTTGCGGCAGTTTGCGCGCAAGGCTTTGGCAGAAGTTTGCGCAAAAGTCTGTTTCGCCATGTGTTTGGCCTATCGGAAGCCGAAACCGGTACACTCGGCATAAACTCATTGATTACGCGGCTGACAAACGACGTCAATCAAGTACAAACCGGCGTCAATATGTTCATTCGCCTTGCCGTGCGTGCGCCTTTTTTGGCGATTGGCTCCGTTGTCATGGCCATTGGCATCAACCCCGAAATCGGCATTATTTTTTTGATTTCAACACCGCTGATTGTGGCGGTGCTCTATGTCATTATGCGGCGCAGCGTGCCATATTACACTGAAATTCAAACAAGGCAAGACGGCATTGCACGGCTTGCAGGCGAAAATTTGGCGGGCGCACGTGTGATTCGCGCGTTTTCAAAACAGGAAAGTGAAATGCGACAATTCAATGCAGCAAGCGATGCATTGGCAAATGCCATGATGCGCGTGGGCAAAATTTCGATGGCACTCAACCCGATTACATCCGTGATTGTCCATGTGGCGATTGTGGCGATTATCTGGTTTGGCGGTGGCATGGTGAACGGCGGCACGTTGACGCAGGGCGCATTGCTCGCGCTTGTCAGCTATATGACGCAAACGCTTTTGGCGCTGATTGTGCTTGCCAATTTGATTGTGATTTTCACAAAAGCTATCGCGAGCGCACATCGCGTTTGTGCGGTGTTTGACACCGAATGCAGTATGTCGATGCCCGAAAAAAGCACTGTAACAGATGAAAATGCACCCTGCATTGCGTTTGAAAATGTGAGCTTTTCGTATCCGCACAGCGGTGAAAATGCGCTGCAAAACATCAGTTTTACGCTGCAAAAAGGGGAAACACTGGGCATTATCGGCGGCACAGGCTGCGGAAAAAGCACGCTTGTGAAACTGCTTGCGCGGGAATATGACGCGGGGAGTGGGCGCGTTTTGCTGCATGGTGTCGATGTAAAAGAGATGACTGCGGCGGCACTTCATGCAAAAATCGGCCTTGTGCCGCAGACGGCGATGCTGTTGAGCGGCAGCGTGCGCGACAATTTGCGCCTTGGTGCGCCGCAGGCGGACGATGCTGCTTTGTGGCAGGCGCTTGCCACGGCGCAGGGGAAAGAATTTGTCGAAAAAATGCCGGACGGCCTTGATACGCACATTGCCGAGGGCGGAAAAAATCTTTCCGGCGGACAGAAACAGCGCCTCACCATTGCACGTGCGCTTGTGACGCAGCCGGAAATTCTCGTGCTGGACGATGCGGCTTCGGCGCTTGACTACGCCACAGATGCCGCCTTGCGCAAAGCACTTCAAAGCACAGAAAAAGCCATGGCGGTGATTTTTATTTCACAGCGTGCGGCAACCCTCAAACACGCAAATCACATTCTTGTGCTGGAGGACGGCAATGCAGCCGGTTTTGGCACGCATGCGCAATTGCTTGCGTCATGTGAGATTTACCGCGAAATTTGCGCGTCGCAAGGCTTTGTGCGAAACGAGGCGGTACGATGAAAAAACAAACTTTATATCGTATTTTAGAACATATGAAACCCTATCGAACTTCTTTTGTTTTGGCCTGCATGGCCGCGCTTGCCACGGTGTTTTGCACGCTGCTTTGTCCGGTGCTCATCGGTCGCGCCATCGACTGCATTGTCGGGATGGGAAAAGTGGACTTCGCATCGGTGACACGTTATCTTTTGTATTTGATTGTCACGGTATTGCTCGCGGCGGTGACACAGTGGGGCATGGGCGTCAGCACACGCAAAATTTCGGCACTTGCGGCACGCGACATGCGTGCGGAGGCGTTTGCAAACCTCAATCGCGCGCCACTGCAATACATTGACAGCCATGCGCACGGTGACATCATCAGCCGCATGGTGAACGATGCCGACTTGGTGGCAGACGGCATTTTGCAGGGTCTGACGCAACTTTTGCCGGGCGTTTGCACCATTCTTGGCACGCTTTGCGTGATGGCGGTGTTAAACCCGCTGATTGCGCTTGTGGTGCTTGGTGCGACACCGATTTCCATTGTATTTGCGCGGTTTATTACAAAACGAACCACGACTTTTTTCAAACAGCAAGCGGCCGCGCAGGGAAAATTGTCCGGTTTTGTGAACGAAACCGTCACGGGGCAGACGGTGATTCGGGCGTTTGAGGGACAGCAACGCACCTTTGCGGAATTTGATGCCATCAGCGACACGCTGTTTGAAACAGGCCTCAAAAGTGTATTTTATTCCTCGTTGACAAACCCCGGCACGCGCTTTGTCAACGCCGCCATTTATGCGGCCGTCGGTGTCATCGGCGCTGTTTCGGTGGTGCTAGGGCACAGCAGTGTCGGGCAGCTGAGCTGCTTTTTGACGTATGCAAACCAGTACACAAAGCCGTTTAACGAAGTGACCGGTGTTTTGACGCAGTTGCAAAATGCATTGGCCGGTGCGGAGCGAATTTTTGCCGTGACGGATGCGCCGGCACAAACGCCGGACGCAGCCGACGCAAAAGCGCCGAATTTTTGCGCGGGACGTGTGGAGGTGAACGATGTTTCGTTTCGCTATACACCGGAAATTCCGTTGATAGACGACTTCAATCTGCATGTAAAATCCGGACAGCGCGTGGCAATTGTGGGGCCGACCGGCTGCGGTAAAACGACGCTCGTCAATTTGCTGATGCGATTTTATGAAGTGACAGGCGGCAGCATTGCGGTGGACGGCACGCCGATTTTACAAATCAAACGACAGGCACTGCGCGGCTTTTATGGCATGGTGTTACAGGAAACTTGGCTGAAAAACGCGTCGATTCGCGATAATATCGCCTACGGAAAGCCTGATGCCACCATGGACGAAATCAAAGCGGCGGCAAAAGCGTCGTATGCGCACAGCTTTATCAAACGTCTGCCTAGCGGATATGACACGGTGCTTGATGCGGGCGGCGGCCTTTCAACCGGACAAAAACAGCTTTTATGTATCGCACGCTGTATGCTTTGTAAGCCGGATATACTGATTTTAGACGAAGCCACGAGCAGTATTGACACGCGCACGGAAATGCTGATTCAAAAGGCATTTGAAACGCTGATGCAAGGTCATACGAGCTTTGTGGTGGCACATCGCCTGTCCACCATCGAAACGGCAGATGTGATTCTTGTGATGAAGGCGGGGCATATTGTGGAGCAGGGCACGCATATGGATTTACTGGCGCAAAACGGATTTTACGCAAGCTTGTATCGCAGCCAGTTTGCTGTGGATTAGACGAATTATATGTGTAAAGATAGTAGCTGTTTGTGCAAACTGACAAATTTGTACAAACGGCTACTATTCTTGTATTTTCTGTTGCTTTTTGGCCGTCTTGCGCGTAATATAAATACAGCTTACACAATGGAGGGGAAAGAATGCTCTATCAGACAGAAGACCTTTTTGACTTGCAGTACACGATGGCAAGTGAATTTTTGAA
>JAVXRV010000053.1:0-12580 GCA_036643515.1 Ruthenibacterium sp. | reverse complement strand
GTCGGATAATTTCCGGCTCCTCGAGTTGCAGTTCGTCAAGTCCCGGCATCACAATGCCATAGCCGGTCGCCTCCACCTGTTCCATCGCCACACGGATTTTTTCATACTGCGCCTTTGTTTTTGCGAGTGCAATCACGCAGGGCATCAAGTCGGTTTCGTCGGCAATCACAAGTCCTGTCGCCTGCCCAAGCACCTCGTAAAACAGTTCGGGACGCAGCGTCAGTTCCATCCGCACACAGCCTGTTCCAAGCGCGATATCCGTGATACGGCTCTGCTTCACAGCGTCGCACGCGATAACTTTGTCTTTGGCCATCAAATCTTTCATCACTTGCGTTTCGGCGGCAAAAGCGCGCAAACTCGCATAAATCTGCTGTTGCAGCGGATGCGTATTTTCCAGCATCGGCACCCATTTTGGCAGTGTGAACGCGATTTCGCGCAATGGAAATTCAAACAAAACCGATTTTAAAATCTCGCTGATGTCATCGCGCGTCATATCCACACAGCTGACCGGCAGCACCGTGCGGCCATATTTTTTCGTCAACTGTGTTGCCAGTGCCTTACTTTGCGCAGATTCCGGCGCAACACAATTGAGCAAAATCACAAACGGCTTTTCAATCGCCGCAAGTTCCGCAATCACGCGTTCCTCGGCTTCTTCATAGCCTGCACGCGGAATATCGCTGATGCTGCCGTCGGTTGTGACGACAAGTCCGATGGTGGAATGCTCGCAAATTACTTTGCGTGTGCCGGTTTCGGCGGCAATGTCAAACGGCACAGCCTCGTCAAACCACGGACTTTTTACCATGCGCGGCTTTTCGTCCTCCTCGTGTCCCATCGCGCCCTGCACCATATATCCCACACAGTCAATCAGCCGTGTGCGAAAACGCGTGCCATTTTCAAGGCTGATTTCCACTGCTTTTTCCGGCACAAACTTCGGCTCTGTTGTCATGATGGTGCGTCCGGCCGCCGACTGCGGCAATTCGTCTTTGGCACGTTTGCCAAATGCCTCGCCCGCAATCTGCGGCAAAATCATCAACTCCATAAACCGTTTGATGAACGTGCTTTTTCCGGTGCGCACAGGGCCGACAACTCCGATATAAATATCTCCGCCGGTGCGGGTGGCAATGTCCTCATAAATATGTGTTGCTTCCATCTTATTCTCCTCCCTTCCCGCTTTGTACAATCTGCGGCATTTGCGGTATCAGCAGCTGCGTTTTTTCCGCAAGTTGCTCTGCGTCAACGTCATTGGCAGCGGCAATGTCTGCGGGAGATGCCGCATACTGCTTTGCGATATCAAACAGGTTTTCCCCCGCCTGTGCATAATAAATGCGCAGTGCCGCCTGTTCGGGCAAGCCTGTGCGCGGTGCGGTGCATAAAACGCTGCGTGCCACACTCACTTTTTGCTTGCGCGTCACAAGGCCTTTCACACGCAGCAGCACGGCGGCGCTCATGTCCTGCCCCGATTTATGCGCGGCCACCTGTAACACCTGTGCCTGTGCCGTCAACGAAAATTCATCGGGTGCAATGGCATATCCGTTTGGTAGCGTATATTCGCACACTTTGTCGTAACAGTCAATTTCGCCCAGCGCATTGGCACATAAAATCTGCACAAATACACGGCCGCGCAAAATCATACGGCTATCCTGCAACAGCGGCTCGGGCGGCAAAACCTGTGCGAAAGCAGCAATCACCGCGGCATCTTCATCCGGCACAGGGCCGCTTGCCACCGCTTCAATTTCGCGTACAAACGGTTCTATTTCGCTTTCCAGTACAATCTCCTGCGTCGCAATTTCGGTTTCATATGCCGTGGAAAACGCATCCACCACCGAAAGCACCTGCACCGTGCGATATACTTTCAACGAAAGAAATGCCGTGACAGAAAGGCTTTGTGCACCGTCCTCGCCCGAAAGCAGCGTGCAGCCCGTCGGCTCTACAAAACTGAGTGCCGCACAAACATCATCGACACCCTCCGCTTCGATAATTTCATGAAACGGAATTTGCTTTTCAAGCTGTAAAATTGTGTGGCCGGACGCTGTGCGATAATACACCGTGGCATGCAGTTCACCCTTGAGCACGGCTTTGCCCGCCATCAGTTTTGTTTCACTCACCGCGCCGCTGCACACAATCGACAGCACCATGTCCGGCGCGGTTTCAAACGTGAGCGTTTCCTCGGCCGTGAACATTTTTTCCTGCACGGTCACCGTCTGCATACTTTGCAGCGGGAGTGTTTTTTGTTCAATGCCACAGTCGGCAAGCGCTGTAATGACCTCTTGCCCTGTTTGCGCACAGGCATGAATCGACAGCGCATACGCACCGCGAATCTCCACACGGCGCTGATTGACCGCACGGCAATTCACATATTCCGTTTCGCCCGTCACACGGATTTCCGGCGCAAAATAACTGCCGCCCGTAAGCTCCAGTTGTTTTGTAAACGAAATTTTCTGTTCCGTTTGGCACAATGTTTCGTCCGTATCCGATTGATAAAACACGGTAATTCGCAGATATCCCTCCACAGTCAGCCGCGCGGCTGTCACTTGTTTTTGCAGTGTCACCAATGATACAATACATTTCACAATTTTGAATACCTGCGGCAGATAGTCGGGAATCAGCAATTCTGTTTCGATTGGCAGCTCTGCTTTCGCATCGCAAATAATCTGTGCTGCCGCAATTGTATCTTGATATACCTTTAATTCCATGCGCACTTTCGCCCCTTTCGCTGTTCAACAACACGCCGCACCGCCATCGGCATGTGCAGTTTGCTATATTTATCTGTATGCGGCGCACATGGCGTATATGCAAACAGAGCCGCCTGCGTTTTCAGCAAGCGGCTCTGTTTTGATGCTTTATTTTTTTTCTACCCGAAATAGGATGCGCAAGAGAGGTACAAGGCATTTTGGACTTTTTAAAACGACTATTTGCATCACGACGCCTCGCTTTCGTTGTTGGTGTACTCTATACTACCCAAGTAAGGCAAAAAATGTTCCTATTTTGCACAAATAATACAATAAAGGCCGCCGGTTTTAATGCGCACAATTGCCGTTTCTCCGGCAAATTCATTGCTGACGCCGACCGGCCACGTATTGGTCAAAGTCGCGTCCGTCAGCGGATACTTAAAATGCACAAGTGTAATACCCGTGGCAGATGTGCCAACCGGAATCAGCGATACATAACTGTTTTCATGCGCAGAAAGCACATGTTCCCCCGACAGCAAAACACGAATTTCCGTATGTTCGTCTGCAAGCACGGCCGAAATTCCCTGCTCTTGCAAATTTGCGAGCGTATGGTCTAGTCTGCCGCCAAGACCGCCCAAAATAGTCACGTCTTCCGCACCAAACTCCACTGCCTTTTTGGCCGCAAAATAGGTGTCGGTGTCGTCTTTTTCGGCCGGCAATTGTAACACGGGCACATCGCTTTGCGGAACAGGTGCGCTATCGTAATCACCGAGCAATAAAGTCGGTGTCAGCCCCAATTTTTGTACCGACAAATATCCCGCATCGGCCGCAAGGATGATGTCTGCATCGGCATAATAAGCCGATAATGTTTCGTCAACCGGCATCGCCGCAAAAATAACGCATCGTTTCATATGGACATCCTTTTTTACTGTCGCTCCCAGTCTTTTGTTTCGCTCGCTTCATTATAAAGCGCCACATAGCTTGCATAGCGCGTTGCGTCAATTTCGCCCGCTTGCGCGGCGGCACGCACGGCACAGCCTTTTTCACTGCGATGCGAACAACCGGTAAATTGACATTTTCCGAAATATCGGCCGATATCAGGAAAGGCAAACTCTAAATTTTCTTTCGGGATAAAACAGGCTCTGTCCATTTCAAGGCTGGAAAAGCCCGGTGTATCTGCCACTAGCCCGCCAAATGCTTCAAACAGCACCACTTCGCGCGTGGTGTGTTTTCCGCGGCCGAGCTTTTTGCTGATGATACCGGTTTCAAGCGATTCTTGCGGCAGAAACGCGCCGAGCAACGTGGATTTTCCCACGCCGGAATTGCCGCAAAACACACTTAATTTGTCCTTTAGCATCGCCTTGACCGGTGCAAGGCCCTCGCCGGTTTCCACATTCACGCTGATGATGGGAATGCCGCTGTGCGCATATGCGGCTGAAAGCCAGTCGCCGCTGTGCAAATCTGTTTTGGTGATGAGCAAAATCGGCGTGGTGTTTTTGTCCACCGCAATGGCCGTGAGTTTGTCAATCACAAGGGTGCTCGGCACCGGCTGCACCGTGCTTGCCACAATGAAAAACTGATCCACATTCGCAATCGGTGGACGTACAAACACGTTTTTACGCGGCAGAATTTCGGCGATGCTGTGTGTGCCGCCCTCGGTTTCAAGCCGCACAAAATCCCCTGCCACCGGTGTTATTTTGCGTTTTCGAAAAATACCCTTGGCCTTACATTCTAAAACGCCATCGGCGGTTTTCACATAGTAAAAACCGCCGATTCCTTTGATGATGTAATTATTGAACATATCCATGTCCCTTTACACAAGAAATCGCCTGCACTTGAATGCCTCCGCGCGTTTTCACGCTAATCTTCATAGTAAGCACCGCAAACAGGGCAGCCGTGCTTATGTATTTCGGGTGTAGTGGCCGTGGCGGGCACCACAACGGTAACCCACTGACACACATGCCCTGCGCCGCCCGGTGTTGCGCCCGGCGTGCCCGGTGCGGCCGGTGCTCCCGGCGTGCCGGCAGCGCCTCCACTTGAAATGCTGACGGAAACCGACGCGCCGCGCTGTGCCCCCGTTTTGGCTTTTGGCCTTTGGCTGAGCACTGTGCCCGCGGGGGAATCGCTAGCCACTTTACTCACAGAACCCATCGCAAGGCCACGGCTGCGCAAAAGTGCTTCCGCTTTTGTTTTAGAAAGGCCTACGATACTGGGCACCACCGCGCCTGTTTCGCGCATAGAACGTGCTATGTATAGCGTCACTGTAGAACCGGCTTCAAGCGATGTGCCGCTGACGGGTTCTGTGCGCAAGACCGTTTCCTCCGGAATGGAATCGTCCTCTAGCACTTTTGTCAAAATACTCAATTCGTTTTTACGCAATTCTTTTTCGGCGGCTTCTCTTGAGCGGCCATTGACATCGGGTACGATTACTTGATGTTTGCCCATGCTGACACGCAGCATAATATGCGCGTTTTCTTTCACCTGTTTGGGCGGCTTCGGCGTTTGGCTGAAAATTTCGCCCGCCTTGACATCTTCTGCAAATGCATTGACAAACTCGATGTTGAAGTTATCAAATTCCGCATTGGCTTCTACATCCTTCTGCGATAAACCGATAAAACTCGGCAAATCTACATCCGCCTTGTTTTCAAGCAACGCACTGCCCGAAATGGTGAACAGTAAAAAGATAAAAAGCACCGAGCCAAGCGCAATCACTGTTGTAAGCCCTGCGAAAATCGGCAGTTTGTAATGTCTTTTTTTATGTGACAACTCTTGCACCGTTTCTGCCGATTTTTCCTCGGCCTCCAAAGGATTACTTTCCAAGTCGGATACCGTTTCTTGGCTCATTTCCGGCTCTATTTTGTCTGCTGCCGATTCATCTGTTTCCGTCGTCGTCAAAATCGGCTGCGTCTCTTTTTCAGTTTCTTCTTCCGGCGCGGCCTGTTTTGTCGGTGACGTTTCGGTTTTTGTTTGCGCCGGCTTCGCCGGTTTTTTCGCCGGTTTCTTTTTCGTTTTGGGCAAGGTTTTTTCCTGTGCTGCTGCGGACGGCTGTGTCAAAGCGTCCTCTGTCTTGCCCGCCTCCTCGCTTTGTGCCCCTGTTTGTGCGGGTTTTTCAGGCTCTGTTGTCGGCTTTTGTGCGGGGGGCGTCGTGCCCTTTTTTGTCGCTTTTTGCGATTTATTTTTTGTCGGTGCTTTGTCAATTTTTGTTTCAGATGGGTATGGCAAAGCAGTCGGCGCGTTTTCGGCCAACTGCTTTTCGTTGATTTTTTCTGTGCTTTTTGGGGGTCTTTCGGGCAGTTTTGCAGCAGATATAGCCCCTTGTTTCGAAACCGCTTCTTCTGGTTTCTCCGGTGGTGGCACTTCCTTACCGGCGGCTTTCAGCGCGCCGATTTTCCGCGCAGAGAGCGTTTCCTGTACGTTCGCCGCTCCCTGTTTCTTCTTCGCAATTCTTTTATTACCCACTTTAATCCCTTACCTCTACAATACATATTTCTTGCATTCATTTTTATCGCAATATGATTTCACGTTGCGATGATACAACACATTCATTTTACTAGGGTGCCGGTGGCGGTGTTGGTGTTGGCACCACAGCCCCGCTCGATGCCGGCGGCTGTTTGATAAATTCCGTTCGGACTGTCACATTGCCACAGGCGCTGCAGATGCAGTTGCCGTTGCTTTCGTCGATGGCGGTAAACGGCCCTGTATGCATGGCCGGATTGGTCAAATCGGCCGCATATTCGCCCTGATAAGAATCTCCGCACGAGCACACGTAAACACATACGCCTTTTGTAACGCAATTGGCCGGCGTAACAATGGTGCCGATGGAATAGCTGTGTGTGTGTCCGCTTGAAATTTCAAGATACACAGACCCACCGATGGTGGCCGGCGAACCGGGCGCGGGGTTTTGCCCGACAATCTGCCCTGCCGGCAGCGCATTGACCACTTCTTTCACGCCGCCAACATTGAGGTTCGATTTGCTGAGAAGCGCTTGCGCAGCCTCTTTATTCGGCAAATCAATACAATTTGGCACCGTTGTTCTGGTATCTTTTTCTTCCTGGCTGACATAAACATAAATCACCGTGCCGGAAGAAACCTGCACACCGGCAGCGCTGTCTGTTTTGATAATCTTACCAATTGGGATGTCTGCTGTCACCGTCGGCTTCAGCATCACGCCAAGGCCAACTTCTTTTAATTTTGCAAGGCCTGCTTCTTTGTCCATACCGGTGATATCCGGCACGAAAACCATTTCCACACCCTTTGAAACACGCAGTGTGATATTAGACCCTTCTTTGACTTTTTTTGGGGCTTTGGGCGTTTGGTCATACACTTTGCCAACTTCTTTGTCCTCTTTGTAAATTTCTTCAAAGTGAATGGTGAAACCCTTCATATAGTCGCTGTTCTGTTTGATTTCGTCCATAGACATCCCCACAAAGCTCGGCAAATCCACATCCTCACGCTTGGTGAAAATGGAATTGGGCGTCATGCGAAAAATCAAAAACACAAGCAAGGTTGCGCCAAGTGCAAACGCGGCCGTCATGCCCGCCAAAATGGGCAGTGTGTAATGGCGCTTTACAGCGCTTTTGAAGTTGGTTTGGCCGGAGGTGCTGCGCGCGGCCGTGCTGCGGCTTTTGTTTTGGCTGCTCGCGGGAACGCTTGCGCGCGTAGGACGGTTTGCGGCCGGTGTGTGCGTGCGCGCCGGTTGTGTCGGTCGTTTTTGTGCCGTTTTGTTCACCACTTTATCAAGATATCGCGTGGGCGAAGTATCGGTCATATACTGATATTCAAACTTCACGCTTGGGTTGCGTTTAAACACTTCAATGTCGCTGAGCATCGCGCCGGCAGACTGATACCGCTCACGCGGCTCTTTTGCCATAGCTTTTTCGGTGATGGCGGCAAGCGCCTCCGGCACAGCGGAGTTGATGGTGCGAATCGGGGTTGGCGTGTCTGAAATTTGTTTGATGGCCACGGATACCGCATTGTCAGACTCGAACGGCAAACGACCGGAAAGCATCTCGTACATCATCACGCCAACGGAATAAATGTCCGCTTTTGAATCGGTTACATCGCCTTTTGCCTGTTCCGGACTGATATAGTGCACCGAGCCGATGGCTTTGTCTGTCATGGTTTGGTTTTCGCTGCGTGAAAACCGCGCGATGCCAAAATCCATCACCTTAATATTGCCGTCTGCAAGTAGCATAATATTCTGCGGCTTGATGTCGCGGTGCACAATGCCTTTTTGGTGTGCGTGCTGCAGCGCAAGCAATGTCTGCGTAATAAAATGCAGCGTTTCTTTATAGGTGAGCGGTTCTTTGCGATACTCCATATAGTCTTTGAGCGTGATGCCGTCCACATATTCCATCACAATAAATTGCAGTTTATCCGACACGCTGACGTCATATACTTTTACAATATTGGGATGATTGAGCACCGAAATCGCCTTAGATTCGTTTTTAAAGCGACGCACTAAATCCTCATTGTCCATGCAGTCCTCGCGCAGAATTTTCACAGCAACGAGACGATTTTCTTTGAGGTCAAGCGCTTTGTATACATTTGCCATGCCGCCCGAACCAATCATTTCTTTGATTTGATAGCGGCCATCTAGTCGTTTGTCAATAAAATTATCCACAGATTCCCTCCACAGGTTCATTTTCTACCAGTAATACGGTAATGTTGTCCGTTCCGCCTGCATCCAGTGCCTTTTGCACCAAAACATCAGCCGCATCATAAAACGGTGTGTTTGCGAGCACCACGGCAATTTCCTCATCGCTGACGTAGTTGCTCAGTCCGTCTGTACACAACAGCAATTTGTCGTGCATTGCCAGTTCGTGCTCGGCATAATCCACATCCACAGCGGAGGACACGCCAAGCGCACGCGTAATGAGGTTTTTGTTGGGATGCGTGCTCGCTTCTTCCTCTGTAATGCGGCCTTGTTCCACAAGCTCTTGCACCATGGAATGGTCTTTGGTGAGCTGGCACAATGCGCCCTCGCGCGACAAATACAGCCGCGAGTCACCCACATGTGCATATTGCAACAAATTGCCGCGTGCCACCGCGCACACAAGCGTTGTGCCCATGCCGTGTGCTGTGGGCGTTTGCTGTGCTTTGTCATAAATTAAAATATTGGCAGCGTCAATCGAATCAAACATAAATTTACGCACGGCACTGGTATCTCTTGCGTTGTCAATGCCGCCGACGAACGATTCTTCAAGCTGTGCCGCCGCAAGGCTGGAGGCGAGCCGACCGCCCTGCGCACCACCCATGCCGTCACACACAATCGCCCATACGGTTTCATCGGGCTGTCTGCCGGCGCGGTAGTTGTCTTGGTTTTCACTGCGCTGATTTCCAATATCAGTTTTGGCTACAATCTTCAATGCTGTCTGCTCCTTTCGCCTCGCGTCGCAGTTGACCGCAGGCCGCACTGATGTCTGTTCCAAGACGCCGGCGAACCGTGGCATTTACGCCCAAATTTGTGAGAGTATTTTGAAATCGCTTGACATTGGCGGCATCCGTAGCACTGTACGGCGAGCCGTCCACCGGATTGATGGGAATTAAATTGACATGTGCGCCCATCCCGCGTATTTTTTTTGCAAGCATTCTTGCGGTATCGTCTGAATCGTTGACCCCATTGACCATGGAATATTCAAAGCTGATGCGCCGGCCTGTCACCTCTTGATAATTACGGCAGGCCGCAAGCAAAACAGCAATGGGGTAAGTATCGTTAATCGGCATCATTTGGCTGCGCATTTTGTCTTCCGGCGCGTGCAAAGACACCGAAAGCGTCAAGCCGAGATGTTTTTGTGCCAGTGCGTTCATTTGCGGCACAATACCGCAGGTGGACAGGCTGATGTTGCGCATGCCGATATTGACACCCTTGTCCGAGGAAATAATCGTCAAAAAGTCCATCACATTGTCAAAATTATCAAGCGGCTCCCCAATGCCCATGAGTACAATATGTGAAATACGCTCACCGATATCCGCGGCGGCGGCATATACTTCGCCCGCAATTTCGCCCGCCGTGAGATTGCGGATGCGACCGCCCTGCGTCGACGCGCAAAAACGGCATCCCATGCGACAACCCACCTGTGTGGACACGCAAACCGTATTGCCGTAGCTGTAACGCATCAAAACCGTTTCGATGCAATTGCCGTCCGGCAGACGAAACAAATATTTGATAGTGCCATCTTTGGATTGTTGGCGCTGTGCCGTCACAAGACGTTCAATAAAGAACTGTTCACTGAGTGCCGCAACAAAATCTTTGGGCAAGTTTGTCATCTCGGCAAAACTTTGCACCTGTTTTTCGTGCAGCCATGAAAAAATCTGACTTGCACGAAAAACCGGTTGACCCATTTCTTTGCAAAGGGCGACCAGTTTTTCTATGGGATAGGATAAAATACCTATCTGATTCATTTTATCACAATCTTTCTAAGGATGCTACAAAAAATCCATCTGTTTTTGCATAAATCGGATAAAGTGTTACAAAACTTTCACATTTTACCGCACCATCGGGTACATTTTCTATTTTTACCGCTCTAAATTCCGTATGTGCTTTCAAAAAAGCATCGACAATTGTTTCGTTTTCATCCGGATTGATGGTGCAGGTCGAATACACAAGTCGTCCGCCATGTTTTACATAACGCGACGCCGTATCAAGAATCTTCGCTTGCAATTGCGTCAAGTCTGCAAGTCCGTCCAGATTTTTTTGGCGAATATCCGGCTTTTTGGCAAGCAAGCCCAGTCCCGAACACGGCACATCGCACAAAACGGCGTCAGCCTCGGCAAAGGCTTCATTGTAAACCGACGCATCGTTGCAAGTGACAGTTGCGCAGGTAATGCCGTTTCGCAAAAGCAGTGTTTCAATGAGCGGCAAACGGTTTTGTGCGGCATCCGCACACAGCAATGTGCCGCTGTTTTGCATATATTGCGCCAAAGTTGCGCTTTTTCCGCCGGGCGCGGCGCATACGTCCAGCACGCGCTCGCCTTTGTGCGGATACAGCGCACTGCACGCAAGCTGCGACGCTTCCCCCTGCACATGAAAATAACCGTTTTTGAACAGTTTTGTCGCCGTGATATCGCCTTGATATTGCACATAAAGGCTTTGCGGCACTGTGCCGCGCTGTGTGACAACCGATTGCTTGGCAAAGGCTGCCTCCACTTCGGCAAGCGTTGTTTTGAGCGTGTTGACGCGAATACAAAGCATCGGTTGTGTGAAGCTTGCCTGTAAAAGCGGCTCGCATAAAGCCGGCAATTTTTTCTGTAAAAGTTGCACAATCGGCACAGACACACTGTATAAAATTGACAGGCGCTGTGTTTCGTTTGCAAATTTCTCCTGCGACAAATCCATAGCCGATGCCTTGCGCAGCACGGCATTCACCATGCCGGCGGCGCTGCTTTTCCCCATTTGACGCGTCAATTTGACAGCTTCGTCAATGGCACAGGCGGCGGGAACGGATTCCATGAATTTTGCCTGATACAGTCCGCTGCGCAAAATAGCACGCACTTCCGCGTCCATTTTTGAAAGCGGTTTTGCAAGACATTTTTGCAGCAAAAAATCGAGCGTAAACAGCCGTTCCACCGTGCCGTAAAACACGGCGCTGACAAATGCTTTGTCGCGCGGCAAACCGTCAAACTCGTTCAACGCATGCGAAAGAATCAGATTGGAATACCCGCTTTTTTCCTGTTTCATCAGCGCAGAGGCAACTGCGCGGCGTGGATTTGTCATAAAGACTCCTTCGTGTTAAGCTTTTGTATCCGGCAGCATATCTCCGACAGAAAACCGTTTTCCTGCCGCCCATGCACTGCCTGTCATCGGGCGGCTGCCCTCCGGCACAACGGTGTCGAGTACAATTGCGCCCTGCGCACATGCCACCGTCAGCGGTTTTAGAGCCAAAATTTCGCCGGACGCTTTTCCGACGACATCTTTTTGTAAACTACTGCGCAGCACTTTTATTTTTTTGTTTTCCCATATAAAATATGCCACCGGCCACGGATTCATACCGCGAATCAAATTATGCAAGTGCTGTGCCGGCGCATCAAACGTAAACTGCGCTTCTTCTTTTGTCAGCATTGGCGCAAGCGTTGCTTTCGCATGATCCTGCGGCGTGCGCGTTGCCGTGCCGTCTGCAATGTGTGCAAGTGCTTCAAGCAGCGCATCCGCACCCACTTTTGTCATGCGTTCAAACACTTCGCCGGAGGTTTCGTCTTTGCCAATCGTCACCGGTGTCACCGACAAAATATCGCCCGTGTCAATCCCCGCATCCAGTTGCATCACCGTGACGCCTGTCATGGCATCTCCCGCAAGCACGGCACGCTGAATCGGCGCCGCACCGCGATATTGCGGCAAGAGTGACACATGCACATTGATGGCTCCGTAACGCGGAATATCGAGCACTTCCTGTGTCAGAATGCGCCCGTATGCCACCACCACCATCAAATCGGGGCAAAGCGCCGCAATTTCTTTTGCCGCTTGCCCATCGCGCAAAGTTTTCGGCTGAAACACCGGAATTTGATGCGCGAGCGCCACTTCTTTGACCGGCGGCGGCGTGAGAATCTGTTTGCGCCCGCTCGGTTTATCCTCGCGTGTGTACACCCCGCAAACGGAATGTGTGCCGTCCTGTAAAATCGCCGTCAAACATGCGGCGGCAATGTCGGGCGTACCCATGAATAAAAGCTTCATTTATACTTCTCCGTCCTCGTCGTCCTGCTCTTGATCTTCGTAAAAATACTCGGCCAAATCCATGATGGTGATGCCGTCCAGATGATTGTTTTCATGACAAATACAGCGCGCAAGCATATCTTCTGCCTCAATTGTAAACGGTTTGCCGTTGCGGTCAAACGCGCGTGCGGTCACTTTTTGCGGACGCGTAATGGCGCCGTTGTGTCCCGGAAAAGACAAGCAGCCTTCATAGAGGCGCACT
>JAVXRV010000052.1:0-12767 GCA_036643515.1 Ruthenibacterium sp. | reverse complement strand
GTAGACCCAGTTACAAAAGAAGTCACTAAAAATATGGTTGATAGAGATGTTCCGGTTTCGGGAGAATATATATATTCCCTTCGTTATGAAGAGTTTATCGCCCCTGTGATTAAAACAGAACAATATCTCATGAAAGAAGTAGAAAAATTAAACACAGAAGTAGCCTCGCTTAAATCGACGATACAGTCTTTGGTAAAAGATATGGCTACTATTAAAGCCGGAAACTCAACAATACAATCAATAAAATTGGGAGGAAATATAATTTGACAGACATTAAAACAATGCTTGCGCCAAAAGGGTCGATGTGTCGTTCCGGCTATTTTATGAAGCCGGAGTACATCACCATTCACAACACGGCCAACACCTCAAAAGGCGCGGGCGCAAAAGCACATGGCGCTTACTTGCAGGGCGGCGGCGCAAAAAAAGCCGTCAGCTATCATTATGCGGTGGACGATAAAATCATCGTGCAAATCATCCCCGACAGCGAAGTGGCATGGCACGCGGGCGACGGCGGCAAAGGCACGGGCAACCGCAAAAGCATCGGCATTGAAATTTGCGAAAACCCCGAAAGCAATTTGCGCGATGCCACCGACAGCGCCGCCATGCTCTGTGCAATTTTGATGCAGCAATACGGCATTGTACTGCAAAACGTGGTGCAGCATCACCACTGGTCGGGCAAAAATTGTCCAAACCGCATTCGCAAGGGCGAACCATATGACTGGATGACCTTTATCGCGAAAGTGTCCGGCTTTGCCGCCGCGCTGCAAGCGCCGTCTGCCGAAACGGACGGCACGCTGTACACGGTGCAAACAGGTGCATTCGGGCAAAAGCAAAACGCACAAAACTATGTCGAAACGCTGCGCAAAAAGGGCGTGGAGGCGTTTGTTACGTCGAAGGAGGGCTGACGATGCCGCAGTTTTCGGGAGAATTTTGGATGCAGCTTGTGCTGTACGGCCTGTCCATCGGCGTCATTTACGGCGGCGTTCGCGTGCAGCTCAAAGATTTGGCAGAAAAAGTAAACAAGCACAACAACCTCATCGAGCGCATGTACCGCGTGGAAGAAAGCGCCAAAAGCGCCCACAAACGCATCGATGAATTGCGAGAGGAGGCCGACCATGTTTGAACTGCGCAAAAGCCTTGTGGCGTTGCTGAAAGTGAAAACGATTGTCACCTTTGTGGTGATTGCGGTGTTCGCCGTGCTCGCGCTGCAAAATAGGCTGATGCCGGATGTCGTGATGGGCGTGGTGACCATGGTGGTGGCGTTCTATTTCGGCACACAGAGCGAAAAAAAGGAGTAGCGCGCACTGTGTTTTTGGCCTGTAATCGCGTTTGCAGCCGCCTGTAAAACCAAATGCGACGCATACAAAAAAGTGCGAGAATACACAAAGTATTCTCGCTCTTTTTGTTTTATCTGACGAAAACGATGGTTCGCGCTCTATTGCAGCGGCGTCAGTTTCCCCGCCGCAAAGTCCACTTCGCTGCACGGCACCACGCGGTTGATGAGCCATTGATCGCCCTTGAACACAAGCTCGCAGGTTTGCAGTGTCTGCCGCTCGGTCACTTCGTTGCTCTTGCGGTTTGTGGCAGAATAGCGGAAAATCGTGTTGCATAAAACCGCGGGCAGCGCCTCAAATTCACTCTGCTGCACCGACACATAATGCACGGCCGCCGAGGTAAATACAAAGAGATTGTCTTTCAAATCTGCCGTGCCGATGATGGCGGACACACGGTCATGGTTGAGCGTGGTGCTCACAAGCAGTTTTGACATGTCCTGCGTGTTGGCGCAGTCGAGATACGAGGCGCAGTAGGCACTCAAAAGGGTGTTCACTTGTTCCTCGGTGGGAATGCCGCCCTCGGTGACGACATTGCCAAACGTCAGCGACGGCTGTGCGATGTCGGTGAACACCACATCACCTGTTGTGGTGGCGCCATACGCCGTTTTGTAAACCATGTGGATTTTGCTGCCCACGGCCACTTGCGGCAAGCTGAGCACACCGTTCACAGGTTTTGCGGCCACTTCTTTGTCGTTGACGGTGATGATGGCGTCCTCCGCATTGCATCCGGCTACCGTGATATCGGCAATGGCCAGTGCGCCGCCAAATACAGTCGGTGCGTCTGTGTTGAACAGTGTAACTTCGGTTTCGGCACCCAGCACGCGCTCGCCGGTTCCGCTTTGTGCCGACACCACACATTTGTGAATGCCGGGAAAAAAGCCGGTATACAGCACGCCGCCTTCACCCGCTTCGCCGGTGCGTGCCTCACCGTCCACCGAAAGCAGCGGGTTTTGTACGCTTGCCGGAATTTGCAGCGCCACCGGTGCCACTGCCATTTTATAATTATAATAGCCCAAAAACACTTTTTCGCGCACGAAACGCAGCGCCGGATAGCGCTCGCTTGCGGCATCGGGATTCTCAGCCTGTATCGCAAGTTGCGCGCGCAGCACGTCCACGGCCTCCTGCGCCGTAAAAGCACGGCACAGCGCCTGTAAATTTTCCGGCGTGGCCTCCACTTCTTCGCATAGCAGCATTTTTTGCAGCTTGGCCGTGTCGCCGTTCATCAGCGACGTGCCAATCGAATCCAAAATCAAATCGGGGTTATACTTATCGTATAAAACGGAGCACGCAATACTTGCAGTTGCAAGCAGAAGCGTCAAAACGGCGGCGATGATGCAAAGAATCATCACTGTTTTGTCGCGCGATTTTTTGTTTGGCCGCACATAGGCGGCGTTGCTGCTGCCGGGCGCTTGCTCCGCGCCGCATATGGGGCATACATCTTTATGGCTTTCCGGCAAAATCGCGCCGCAGTTTTTACAAAGGCTCATGGAGGCTCCTCTCTTTCCGTTGCAGATTTTACTGATATTGTTATTGTACTTTTTTTTACTGTAAAACGCAAGAGAAGTGTGTATATTCTGCATTGCACAGTCCATACTATCCTCAACATGGTATCACAGCTTCACGGAAACAGCATACATTTCTGTGCCAAATTGCACAGGCAGGGAGGAAAAAAAGAATGGACAAACACGCAAAAACACAAGGCTTTTGGCGAGGCAAAGGCTTTTATATCGCGCTGGCGCTGATTACCGCAGGTGCGGCGCTGGCCTGTTTTCTCGCCATCAACGCCATGATGACAAGCTTTGGAAAATCTGCCGAAAGCACGCCCGAACAAGGCGAACAGGAGGACATCACATGGGGCCTATCCGAACTCGAAATCGACAAAAATCAATCCGCCGTGCCCATTGCGCCATCCGGTGCATCGAGTATGGCCTCCTCGCCCTCTACGCCCTCCGCTTCTTCCAAGCGGCACGAAGAACCCGCCGCGTGGCAGCCGGCGCAAACGCCGTCATTTGTCTTGCCGGTTACGGGCGCGACGCTGCTCGCCTTTAGCGGTGACACGCTTGTTTTCAACGAAACCATGCAAGATTGGCGCACTCACAACGGCATGGACATCGCCTGTGCACTCGGCGGCGGCGTCAACGCGCCCACGGCCGCCACGGTGTCTAAAATCGAAACCGACGCACAGTGGGGCGATGTGATTGAACTCACAAGCGACACGCTTACCATGCGGTTTGCGGGTGTCAAAGCGGTCAATCTCGTGGTGGGCGACGCGGTCAAACAGGGCGCACCGCTCGGTGCACTCACCGCCATTCCGGCCGAAAGTGCCACCCCCGCGCATCTGCATTTTGAAATGCTCGAAGGCGAAAAAAATGTTGACCCGGCAAAATATTTTGCAAAATAATCCAAAACCGCAGGGCGGGTCGACAGAAAAGTCGGCCCGCCTTTTCGCATGGTTACACCTTGAATAAACGCGGCCATTGTGATACAATTATAATCAATCATCATTTGAAGAAATGCAGTAGGAACAGGAGTTATTTCAATGTCTAAATTTAAATTTCAAACAACAGATATACAGGGCGTTCTCGTGATTGAACCCACGGTGTTCGGCGATGATCGCGGTTATTTTATGGAAACATTTCAAGACGAAGAATACGCTGCGGCCGGCATCAAAGGGCCTTTTGTACAAGATAACCAAAGCAAAAGCACCAAAGGTGTTTTGCGCGGGCTGCATTTTCAAACAGAACACACACAGGCCAAACTCGTGCGCGTATTATCGGGCGAAGTGTTCGATGTCGCGGTCGATTGCCGCCCAAGCAGCAAAACATACGGCAAGTGGGTCGGCGCCACGCTGTCTGCCGAAAATAAAAAACAATTTTATATCCCCGAGGGTTTTGCACACGGCTTTTTAGTTCTCTCCGACGAGGCGGAATTCACCTATAAATGCACCGATTACTACACCCCGTCCGCCGAGGGTGGCGTGCAGTGGAACGATGCGGACGTCGGCATTGTGTGGCCTGTCATTGATGCGCCCGTCAAACTTTCCGAAAAAGACAAAATACACGAGGGTTTTAAAGAACAGTCTTTTCCGTTCTTTGAAAAATGGTAATTGGTATGACGAAAACGAAAACCCGCGCTGCAAACAGCCGTGTCAAAATAAAAGCCTATTGTCAAGATTTTTGGCGCTATCGCTATTTGCTTTACAATCTGGTCGGCAAAGATTTCAAGCTCAAATATCGCCGCAGCGTGCTTGGTGTGGTGTGGAGCGTGCTCAACCCGTTGCTCATGAGTATGGTCATGTACATCGTGTTCACCACTGTGTTCAACATGGGCGCAAAAGGCAGTGGCATCGACAATTTTGCCGTGTTTCTCATCATCGGCCAGTTGCTGTTCAACTTTTTCAACGAGGCCACCAACAGTGCCATGTGCAGCATGATGAGCGCCGCGCCGCTGATTAAAAAAGTGTACATTCCCAAATATATTTTCCCGTTGCAAAAGGTTTGTTTTTCGCTGATTAACTGCCTATTCAGCTTCATTGCCTTGATTATTGTCATGATGGTCACGGGCGCAAAGCTGCACATGACGGTGTTGCTCGCGTGGTTTCCCATTTTAACTTTGTTTATTTTCAGCCTTGGCGTCGGCTTAATTTTGGCAGCCATGGCCGTGTTTTTTCGCGATATCATCCATCTCTGGGGCATTTTCACCACAGCGCTGATGTACTTTTCGGCCATTTTTTACAATCCCGACACCATCGGCAATGTTTTTGTGCGCACCTTTATCAATTTCAACCCGCTTTACTGGTATATCACGGCATTTCGCGCAGTTGTGTTAAACGGCGAACTGCTCACATGGAATATGATTTGGATTTGCTCCTCCTGCGCCCTTGTGGTGTTGGTGCTTGGCCTTTTTGTATTTCGCAAACAGCAAGACAAATTTGTCTTGCATATTTAAGGGGGCGCGAAGATGCCGGAAGACATGATTACAGTCAACAATGTCACCATGCGATTTAATCTCGCGCAAGAAAAGCACGAGAGCTTGAAAGAATATTTTCTCGCCGCCGTCAAAGGCAAATTGCATTTTGAAGAATTTTATGCCCTGCGCGACATTTCGCTCGTCGTCGAAAAAGGCGATTTTTATGGTCTAGTCGGGCTCAACGGCTCAGGCAAATCCACGCTTTTAAAAATCATCGCGGGCGTGTTCAAACCCACAGCGGGCAATGTTTTGGTCAAGGGCACCATTGCGCCGCTCATTGAACTTGGCGCCGGCTTTGATATGGATTTGACCGCGCGTGAAAATATCTATTTAAACGGCACGGTGCTCGGTTTCACGCCCAAATATCTCGATGAAAAATTCGACGAGATTGTAGAATTCAGCGAATTGCGAGAATTTCTCGATGTTCCGCTGAAAAACTATTCCTCCGGCATGGTGTCGCGCATTGCGTTCGCCATCGCCACCATCACCAAACCGGACGTGCTCATTGCCGATGAAATTTTATCGGTCGGCGACTTTTTGTTTCAAGAAAAATGCGAACAGCGCATGCGCGAGCTGATGGCGGGCGGCACAACGGTCATTCTCGTCAGCCACTCCATCGAGCAAATCGAGCGCATGTGCAACAAAGTCACATGGCTTGAAAAAGGCTGTGTTAAAATGCAAGGCGATGTGCACACTGTTTGCGAAGCCTATAAGCAAACGACGCGATAAGGAGGCTTGCATGCAAAAACCAGAAATTTCGATGACGCAGGAGTTGCCGCCCGAGCAGGATTCTGTCGGTAAAGCGCTCAAACGCAGCGTCAATCCACGCCATTTTGCAAATTTATTCGGCCGTGCGGCCAAATGTGCCAAAGAGCGCGGCGGCGAAGCATTGATGCGCGAAGCGTCCTATCGTGTCGACCTCATGACAAAGGGCGAAAGTTGGCAGTTTCGCGCGGATGTGCCGCTCAAAAAAGAATTACGGGAACAGCGGCGGCAAGTTTTTGACAGCATGCCGCTTATTTCCATTATCGTACCACTGTATAATACCGATATTGTCTATCTGCGCGCCATGATTAAAAGCGTGCTGCAGCAAAGCTATCAGCATTTTGAACTGGTGTTGGTAGACGCGTCCGGCCCCGCATACAACAATGTGGCCAACACGGTCAAAAAATTTTCAGACCGGCGCATTGTCCTGTGCAAACTTGCGCAAAATGCGGGCATTGCCGCCAATACCAACATCGGTTTTGGCGAGGCGACAGGCGACTACATCGCCCTGCTTGACCACGACGACACGCTGTCGCCCAATGCCCTGTATGAAGTCATTTGCGCCATCAATGACAAAAACGCGGATTTTATTTATTCTGACGAAATTATTCTTGATGATACGATGAAAAAGCTTGGGGAATACCATTTTAAACCTGATTTTTCACCCGATACATTGCGCGGATGCAATTACATCACCCATCTGTCGGTGTTCAGTCGGGAACTGCTCAATGCCGTCGGCGGGGATGAACACACCGAGATGAACGGCGCGCAGGATTACGACTTGATTTTGCGGCTGACCGAGCAGGCAAAACACATTGTCCATATTCCGAAAGTGCTCTATTATTGGCGCAAACACGCGGCTTCTACGGCAAACGATATCTCTGCAAAGCCCTATGCGATTGAGGCCGGCGCCTGTGCCGTTCGCGCACAGCTTGAGCGGCTGCAAATACCCGGCGGCGTGGCCTCGTTGCCCGACAGTCCCGGCGCATATCGCATCCACTACAATCTTACGGCGCAGCCGCTGATTACCGTGCTGATTCCCTCCATGGATCACATCGACGATTTAAAACGCTGCCTTGAAAGCTTATATCACTGCGCCGGCTACGACAATTTTGAAGTGATTGTCATTGAAAACAACTCCAAAGACCCCGCCACCTTACGCTTTTATGAAGCCGTGCGGCGCATGTATAAAAACTTGCGTTTTGTGCGCTACCAAGGCAGTTTTAACTTTGCGGCCATCAACAATTACGGTGCAAAGTTTGCACGCGGCGAATATCTTTTACTGCTCAACAACGATGTGCAGTTGCTATCCGGCGGTTTTCTGCGCGAGATGCTCAGTTATGCCCAGCGCGCTGATGTGGGCGCCGTGGGTGCAAAACTGTTTTATCCGGACGACACCGTCCAGCATGCCGGCGTGTTTATCGGCATCGGCGGCTCGGCCGGTCACAGCCACAAAGGCCATCCGCGCACGTCGGGCGGCGACATGTATCGCCTTGCCACCACGCAAAACGTGTCGGCCGTCACAGGCGCGTGCCTCATGGTCAAAAAATCGCTGTACACAGAGCTTGGCGGTTTGGACGCCACCCATTTTGCCATCGCCTACAACGACATTGATTTCTGCTTGCGTCTGCGCGCCAAAGGCCTTTTAAATGTCATGACGCCGTTTGCCACCGCCTATCATTTTGAAAGCAAAAGCCGCGGCGACGACACCAAAGCGGGCGGCGAAAAACAGGCGCGATACGAAAAAGAAAAAGCCGCTTTCCGCGAAAAATATGCGGATATTTTGCAGGAGGGCGACCCCTATTATAACCCGCACCTCACCTTGCTCTATGAAAATTATGGCTATCAATAACAAAATAACATCGCGTGCAAACAAAGGGCGGCAGTTGCCGCCCTTTTTTAAAAAATGGGAGGGATTGTGTGAAACTGAAATGGAAGCGCTGTAAAGAATTGCTCGCTTTTTTAAAGAGCACCATGCAAAAAGAGGGCTTTTTTGACACCCTAGTGCGCGGTTTTGCATTCATAAAGCGCCGTTTACGCTCCAAAAAAGGCCGCTTTTATCCCTCAAAAGCGCTTTGCGCGGCGCAAAAAGCCGTCGACACAAGCGCATGGCCGACCTTTGCCATCTGCGTGCCGCTCTACAATACACCCGTCCATTTTCTCACCGAATTGCTCGACAGCGTGCAGAATCAAACCTGTAAAAACTGGCAGCTTTGCCTTGCCGACGCAAGCGACGCGGCGCATGGCGATGTGGCAGATATTGTAAAAAAATACGATGATACGCGCATAAAATATTGTAAAATTGAAAACGAAGGCATTTCGGCCAACACCAATGCCGCCGCGAAACTTGCCACATGTGCGTATCTCTGCCTTGCCGACCACGACGATGTGCTTGCGCCAAATGCCATTTACGAGTTGGCAAAAACGGCGCACGAAACGGGAAAATCGTTTTTATACAGCGATGAAGCGCTGTTTTCCACCGATATTCTGCGCCCGATTGTCGGCCATTTCAAGCCGGATTTTGCGCCTGATTATCTCAATTGCTGCAACTATATTTGCCATTTATCGGCGTTTAAACGCGATTTATTTTGGAAAGTGGGCGGCCTTGCACCCGCGTGCGATGGCAGCCAAGACCACGATTTGTTTCTCAAATTATCCGAGCTTGAACCGCCGGTGCATATCCCGAAAGTGCTCTATTATTGGCGCGTCCACGCGGATTCCACGTCCGGCGGCATCGCGGCAAAACCCTATGTGGCCGCCGCGGCAAAGCGTGCGCTCGCAAGCCATCTCGCGCGCACCGGCACGGCCGGCACAGTGAAAGACGGCCTTTTTCCGAGCACATACAAAATAGAATATCGCATTGCCAACAACCCGCTTGTGTCTATTTTAATTCCCAATAAAGACCATGCAGACGACTTAAAAAAGGCGCTGCAATCTATTTTCACCAAAACAAGCTACCCCAATTATGAGGTATTGGTGCTTGAAAATAATTCGACTGAGGCGGAAACATCTGCCTATTATCAAAAAATAGAACATAAATACGCCAATTTGCGTGTCTGCCACTATCAAGGCGATTTCAATTTTTCGGCCATCAACAATTTTGGTCGCAAACAGGCAAAAGGTGCCTATCTGCTCTTGCTCAACAATGATGTAGAAATTATAAACGGCGCATGGCTCACCGAAATGCTTGCGCTGTGCGCACAGCCGCAAGTGGGCGCAGTGGGCGCGAAGCTCTATTATCCCGACGACAGCGTGCAGCACGCCGGCGTGGTGGTGGGGCTCGGCGGCTATGCGGGGCACAGCCATAAATACGCGCGGCGCGAGGCCGGCGGCTATATGTTCCGCCTTGGCACAGTGCAAGATTTTTCGGCCTGCACTGCGGCCTGTTTGCTCGTCAAAGCGTCGGTTTATGACGCAGTGGGCGGGCTTGACGAGGGTTTTGCGGTGGCCTTTAACGACGTCGATTTCTGCTTGCGCATTTGTGCGGCGGGCTATCGCGTGGTGTACACACCGTATGCGGAGCTTTATCATTACGAGAGCAAAAGCCGTGGCCTTGACGAAAAAGACCCCGCCAAGCGCACACGCTTTGACGCGGAACGTGCCCGCTTAAAAGAACGATATGGCGATGCTTTGTTGCACGATCCCTATTATAACCCCAATTTGACGCTCGACAGGGAAGACTTTTCGGAAAGCGATGCATTGCCCAAAGAGGTTTTTCCGACATGACACCGAACAAAACAGATGAAAAACACGCCTTGCGCACAGCAATAAAAGCGCAGATTGCCGCATATCCGGCAGAAGAAAACAGACGTGTCAGCAAAAAAATTGCTGAAAATTTATACCGATTAGAGCCATACAAAGCAGCAAAAACACTGTTTTGCTATGTGGGCACGTCGCGTGAAATTGACACCATGCCGATTTTAAAAGATGCGCTCGCACGCGGAAAAACGGTCTGTGTGCCGCTGTGCACCGCAAAAGGCGAGATGTTGGCAAAACAAATTTTAAGTGTAGATATGCTTGCAATGGGCGCGCACGGCATTTTATCACCGGACGCGAACGCGCCCACAGTGCCGCCGACAGAAATTGACCTTGCGCTTGTGCCGTGCATGGCCGCCGATGCGCACGGCAACCGCCTCGGCTACGGCGGCGGCTATTATGACCGCTATCTGCCGCAACTGTGCGCGGCAACGGTCATTTGTATGTGCCGCGATGCGTTCCTCCTGCAAGCGGTGCCGCATGAATCCCATGATGCCGCGATGCAAGCTGTGCTGACGGAAACCGCCTTTTACAGGCAAAACAAATGAGAAACAAAAAAAAGCTTCCCTTGAAAATAAATTTAGTAAGTCCGACGCTTTCCCGACATTCCGTTTGGTATAATAAAAGTACTCGATATAACATTTTTGGAGAAGACCCGATTCATAATGCTGATGCAGTGGCAAACTCCGCCTCGGATATTGAAATTACGCAAGAGGAAAGTGAAACACAGCGATGGTTTCATTATAACAGCCAAGAATTTCATGCAATCGTAAAGAGTTTTCATTTATCAATAAAAAACCTGTCCGGTTCGCAGTATTTAGGTGCTGCGCACAGGGCATCTGCCGCGTCCTCGACGGCATTTTCGGCAACATCTTTTAAATATCAACGTTTTATCTAGAATCATTGACTAATTATTGTGTAATTGGTACAATAATATTGCTTTATCTTATGGAGGAATTTTATGAAAACAGCATTGCCGGAAAAGAACTGTTGCATTGAAAACATTTATAAATTAGATGGGCGCGTGCCTATCGCGAAAGCAATTCCGTTTGGGTTGCAGCATATATTGGCGATGTTTGTTGGAAACATCACGCCAATTATTATTGTATCAAGTGCATGCGGCCTGCAAGAGGCCAACACTGCGATGCTGATACAAAATGCAATGTTCATTGCGGGCATTAGCACCTTAGTGCAGATTTATCCCATTTGGCGTGTTGGTGCAAAGCTGCCAATTGTAATGGGCATTAGCTTTGCTTTTGTAACTATTTTAAGTTTTGTAGGTTCTACATACGGATATCCCACGGCGATTGGCGCGATCATAGTAGGCGGCATTGTGGAGGGTTGTCTTGGCCTTTTTGCAAAATATTGGCGCAAAATCATCTCCCCCATTGTAGCTGCTTGTGTTGTGACAACCATGGGCTTTTCGCTGCTTAATGTAGGCGCAGCCTCTTTTGGCGGCGGAATAGGCAGCCCCACCTTTGGCAGTGCGCGCAATTTGCTGCTTGGTACTGTAACCTTGGTTGCCTGCTTATTGTTCAGTGTCTTCGCACAATCATTTTGGAAGCAGTTATCGGTGTTATTCGGTCTTGCCGTTGGTTATATTTTGGCCATTGCAATGGGTATGGTGGATTTTTCCGGCTTGTTGGTCGGTGGTTTCATTTCGCTACCCACCTTTTTGCCGGTTATGCCAGAGTTTAATATCAGTGCAATTTTATCGGTTGTTGTCATCTTTTTGGTGTCGGCCGCAGAAACAATTGGCGATACCTCAGCCGTGGCATCAACCGGTCTTGGACGCGAGGTTACCGAAAAAGAAATTTCGGGTTCTCTTGCCTGCGATGGATTTATGAGTAGTGTTTCCGGCTTGTTTGGTTGTTTGCCAATCACCTCGTTCAGCCAAAATGTGGGTCTGATTGCCATGACAAAAGTAGTAAATCGCTTCACCATCATGACGGGTGCCGTCTGTATGACTTTATCCGGCCTGTTTCCGCCAATCGGCGCATTTTTTGCCACATTGCCGAATTCCGTCCTTGGCGGCTGCACCATCATGTTGTTTGGCTCCATCGTAATCAGCGGCATGCAAATGATTATGTGCGCCGGCTTCACACAGCGCAATATTACCATTGCAGCACTTTCAATCAGTATTGGCCTTGGCTTCACACAAATGCCGGAGCTGTTCGCTATATTTCCTCAAATCATACGCGAGGTTTTTTCGGGAAGTTCAGTTGCCATAGTATTTGTAATATCAATTCTTCTGAACTTGCTTTTACCGAAAGACATGGAAATTAAAGCAATTGGCAACTAGGTGATGTTTACTGAATGAGAAGGGCTTTATGGCTCGATAGTAAGCGCCACTTTTCCCGACGTCTTGAAACCATTACATATGTTCAATCGTTGACAGGAAGCAACTGTCAACGCCGCCCACGTCAAAGCCCGTTAACCTTTATGGCTAACGGGCTTTAAGATGCTCTGGTTTCACTTGAATGATTTGTCCGATTCTTTGCATCACAACAGAGGCGGCCATAATCAAACCGTACTCTGCGGAATACTGGCCGATAAACATACGGATTCTAAGAGGAATTGTTTTAAGAGGTGTGGAATTGAGATAAATCATCGGCCCCATAAAATCGTTTCAAACGCCGACAAAGCTGAAAATGGTTAAGTGTGCAATCGTTCCGGAAACAATGACGCATTTTGGAATTTCTTCGTTGTGTGTAATCATCACGATGGTCTGTTTGAATTTGTCGCCGGTCACTTTTAATAAGCGCAACACATCTTGACTGGTTTTGCTGTCGAGATTGCCGGTGGGTTCGTCCGCCAAAATGATGGCCGGTTTGGATGCAAGTGCCCGTGCGATGGCCACCCGTTGCTGCTGTCCGCCGGAGAGATTGCCGGGCAGATTTTGCAATTTGCTTTCCAGCCCCAGTGTGACAACGATTTTATCCA
>JAVXRV010000051.1:0-13331 GCA_036643515.1 Ruthenibacterium sp. | reverse complement strand
CATTTTCTTTGAAGATTTGGGTCTGCGTGCGCCGGATTATTACCTTGAAAGCGTCGGCGAAAATCTTGGTGACACCATGGGCAATATCATCGCAAAAAGCTATGCGCTGATGCAAAAAGTACAGCCCGAAGCCGTTTTATTGCTCGGCGACACCAACTCGGCACTCTCTGCCATCAGTGCAAAGCGCCTCAAAATCCCCATTTTCCACATGGAAGCCGGCAACCGCTGCTGGGATTGGAACGTGTCGGAAATGATTAACCGCAAAATTGTCGACCATATCAGCGACATCAACATGCCCTACACCGAGCATTCGCGCCGCTATCTTCTGTCTGAGGGCATCGACGGCAAAACCATATTCGTCACCGGCAGTCCCATGCGTGAAGTACTTGCGGCACACGCGGACGCGATTGAAAAAAGCGACGTCTTAACGCGTTTGCATCTCGAAAAAGGCAAATATATTTTGCTCTCCGCGCATCGCGAAGAAAATATCGACCAAGCCGACAACTTCATGAGCCTCATGGAAGCGGTCAACCGCATCGCGGAAACCTATCAGATGCCCGTGATTTATTCGTGCCATCCACGCAGCAAAAAGCACATTGAATCGCGCAATTTTAAATTTCATCCGCTCGTACAGGCGCTTGCGCCGTTCGGCTTTATGGATTATAATAAACTGCAAAAAAACAGTTATTGTGTCCTGTCAGATTCCGGCACGCTCAGCGAAGAAAGTGCCATGCTGAATTTTGCGGGCGTGCTCATTCGCACGTCCACCGAGCGCCCCGAAGTGCTCGACAAAGGCAGCGTTGTCATCGGCGGCATCAAGGGCGACGATGTAGAACAGGCGATGAATCTCGCGGTTGCCATGCGCGATAACGCAGAGCCGTATGTGATGGCCGAAGATTACGCCGACACCAATGTCAGCGTCAAAGTGGTCAAGCTGGTTCAAAGCTATGCCAAAATCGTCAACGAAACCGTCTGGCTTAAAAAATAACGTCCTGCCATAAAAGAGGTGTCTATGCAAAAACGCATTTTGGTTGTCAGTCAGCATTATTGGCCTGAAAATTTTCGCATCACCGACATCTGCAAAGGCTTTGCCGACGACGGCATCGCAGTTGATGTGCTGTGCGGTATCCCCAATTACCCGCAAGGCGAGTGGTTTTCCGGCTATTCCTACACAAAACCGCGCCGCGAAACGCACGAAAATTGCACAGTTTTCCGCGCGGGCGAAATCCGTCGCAAAGGCAACACCTCTCTTTCTATTTTTCTCAATTACATTTCGTTTCCCGTCTGCGCCTGTTTTAACTTGTGGCGTTTGCACGGCCGTCACTATGACGCCGTATTCTGCTACGAAACAAGCCCTGTGCTCATGATGCTGCCCGCGATTGTATATGCAAAACTGCATCGCGTGCCGCTCACCACCTATGTGCTCGATTTGTGGCCTGAAAATTTATACTCCGTATTGCCGATTCAAAACAAATTTTTGCGCCGCATTGCAAGCGCCGTTTCTCACTGGCATTATCGCCGCAGCGAACAGCTCATCGCCATGTCACCCGCCCTTGCCGAAAAGATTAAAAGCATTGCGCCAAACGCGAAAATTGCCATGATTCCTCAATATTGTGAGGACTTTTATGCACAAAAATGTCAAAAAGTGTCGCCATTAACGCCCTTAAAAGGTGCATTTACGGTACTTTTTGCAGGCAATTTCAGCCCCGCGCAAGACCTAAACCTACTGATTGCCTGTGCAAAACGCCTCAAAGAGGCCGCACGAAACGACATCCATTTTGTGCTCGTCGGCGATGGCATGAGCCGCGCGGCGCTTGTCGCGGATATTCAAAAAAATGACTTATCATCGTATTTTACGCTCAAAGATTCCTGCCCCGCATCGCAAATTCCCGCCTATCATGCGGCGGCAGACGCCCTCTTTGCGGCACTTGCCAAAAGTGAGGATTTAGGGCTGACCGTCCCCGCGAAAATAGCGGGTTATCTCGCCGCAGAAAAGCCGCTATTAGTGGCAATAAGTGGCGAAGCATCGCGTATTATCAACGAAGCACACTGTGGCTTTGCAAGCGAATCGGGCGACGCGGATGCCCTGTTTGCAAACCTTGTTGCCCTTGCCGATTTGCCCGCCGCAGCGCGCGCGCAAATGGGCGCAAACGGCTTTGCCTATTATGAAGCACACTACCGCCGCAGCATCTTGCTGTCGGAACTGGAACACTTCATTTTAAACGAATCATCGATATAATTTTAAAAAGCTCGAGGTGAAATATTGAAAACGCTCATCATCATCCCCTGTTATAATGAAGAACAAAACCTGCAACGCGTGATTGAAAAACTGCAAAAAGACGCACCCGACGTTGATTACTTAATTGTAAACGACTGCTCCACAGACGGCAGCGCCGCACTGTGCCAAAAGCTCGGTTACAGTTACCTCAATCTGCCGGTCAATCTCGGCATCGGCGGCGGCGTGCAGAGCGGCTATCTTTACGCGCGTGATAACGGCTATGATATCACGGTGCAAATGGATGGTGACGGACAGCATAATCCCGCTTTTTTGAAAACAATCACACAGCCTGTGGCCGATGGTACGCTGGATATGTGCATCGGCAGCCGCTTTATCACCAAAGAGGGATTTCAAACAAGCTTTATGCGGCGGTTTGGCATTCAGATTATTCACTGCTTGATTTTTATTTTGTGCGGTGCGCGCATCAAGGACACCACGAGCGGATTTCGCGCCTGTAACAAGGAATTGACCGCCTATTTTGCCGAGCGCTATGCGCAGGATTATCCTGAGCCGGAGGCCATTATTTCGGCCGTTTTGCACGGCTACCGCGTGGGCGAGCGTCCGGTTGTGATGGAGGAGCGGCACGCGGGCACTTCATCCATTCGCGCATGGAAATCGGCCTACTACATGATTAAAGTGACCATCGGGCTTTTGGTGTTTCGCATTACCGAAGGAAAAGAAAGGAGGCGCAACGGATGAAAGTTGATAGTATCAGCCTTGTGTTTCGCCTTGCCTTATTGATTGGCTCTGTCATCTATCTGTCTATTATTTTGCTGATGCTCAAGCGTAAGCAACTGACGGTGCGCTATTCCATTATCTGGCTGTTTTCAGGCTGTGTGTTTTTAATGTTTGCTGTTTTTCCCTACACGGTACTGGTGCTGCGCGATTTGCTCAAGATGGAAATGCCTGTCAACGTCGTTTTCATGCTTGCCATTGCGTTTGTGCTGCTTTTACTGCTGAGTTTGTCAAGCACCGTGTCCGTTCTTTCCGAAAAACAAAAACGGCTGACGCAAACGATTGCACTGCTTGAAAAGCGCGTGCGCGAACTGGAAAATGACACAAAAAAATAGCAAATTACAAGGGGTATTCGCTTTATGAATTTTATTTCACTGGCGTTTTTTGTGTTTTTGGCGAGCGCCTGTCTCGTCTATTTTGTGTTACCCAAATACGTGCGCACATTTTTGCTTTTGGAGTTCAGCTATCAGTTTTATATTTAAAAACAGCAAAATGACGGTTTTAATGTTTTTAAGATCGGCACGTCCGCCATCACCTATCTTGGGGCGATTTTGCTCGATGTTCTGCATGAAAAAAGCATTTGGCTGCGCCGCGGCATTTTGTTTTTGGCGCTTTTGGCCTGCCTTGGCAGCCTTGTTTATTATAAATACACCGGCTTTTTGAGTGAATTATTTTCAGGATTTTTGTTGCAATTTGGCGTGAGAACTACGCCGCCAAAATTTGATATTGCGGTGCCGCTTGGCATCAGTTATTTCACGTTTATGGCCATGGGGTATCTTTTGGACGTGCACCGCGGCAAAAACAAAGCTGAGCGCAACTTTTTATATGTTGCGCTGTTTTTAAGCTTTTTCCCGTGCATTGTGGCCGGACCGATTGAGCGTGCAGACCATCTGCTGCCACAATTTCAAAAACAACACACCTTCGATTATAACCGCGTGGCGGGCGGACTGTTTCGCGTGGCATGGGGTTGTTTTAAAAAACTGGTGATTGCAAACACCATCGGCGGCATTGTGCACACCGTTTACAAATATATGGGGCGCTATGACGGCCCTACCCTGCTTTTGGCAAGCCTTTTGTTTTCGTATCAGTTATACATTGATTTTTCCGCACTCAGTGACATTGCCATCGGGTCGGGCGCGGTGTTTGGCTTTACCGTTATGGAAAATTTCAAGCGACCGCTTGCCGCATCTACGTTCAGCGATTTATGGCGGCGCTGGCATATCAGCCTGTCCTCGTGGTTTCGTGATTATATTTACATTCCGCTTGGCGGCAATCGCAAAGGCAAACTGCGTGCACACGCAAACCAATTGATTGTGTTTGCCATCAGCGGCCTTTGGCATGGCGCATCTATCGGCTATTTGATTTGGGGACTTTTGAACGGCGTTTATCTG
Organism: Ruthenibacterium sp.; assembly: GCA_036643515.1. GTDB lineage: Bacteria > Bacillota > Clostridia > Oscillospirales > Ruminococcaceae > Ruthenibacterium. The sequence goes on along the minus strand of JAVXRV010000051.1, from coordinate 8,927 downwards.
TGCATCGGCAAAGAAACCGCCGCCATTCGCGCCAAAATCAACGCGCGCAATCCGCTTTATAAACTGACATTTATACGCAACTTTATTGGCGCTTGCATCACGTACTTATTGTTCACAAGCTGTATTGTGTTCTTTTGTGCCGAAATCAACGCGGGCGGCGTTTCGGACGCGCTTTATGTGTATACACATCTGTTTACCGGATGGGATGTTTTGTTTGTAAACTGGAGCGGCTTTGTGAAAACGCTGGTGGCGCTCGGCTTTAATAGCGTTACAACGTTTGTTTTACTGGGAAGCGTTTTTGTGGTGGAAGGCATGGAATATGTGCAGACACCCATGAATAAACTCATTCGCCAAATACCGATGATTTTACGCTGGGCGCTGTATTATGCGCTGATTTTGATGATTGGCTTTTTTGGCGTGTTTGGGCAGTCGTCGTTTATCTATCAAAAATATTAGGAGGCGGCGTATGATTCGATTTTGCAAACTTGTTTTCAGCCGTCTGTTTTCGGGCGTGCGGCTGCTTGTTGCGGCTGCGCTGCTTTTGCTGCTGCCCGCCGGCATGATTTATGTCAATTATACGGTGGACTGCTCGGGTTATTTTCAAGGCGAACAATATCTGCGTGAAGTGGCCAATATGGTTTTGGCCGGAAAAGACATTGTCGGCTATGAAAAGCTCAACGATTTAGAGCGCGATGTGATGAAGATTTTGGCAAATAATATGGAACCGATGCCGGAGTATTTGGCGCTTGGTTCCTCACGCGTATTGCAGCTTAGCCGCGATGTGATGAAAACCGAAAGTTTTTTCAACTGCGGCATGACGGGCGGCGACGCACGCGATGTGCTCAACACATTTTATTTATTTGACCGCGAGGATCGCTTGCCCAAAACCATCATCATCGGCTTTGACCCATGGCTTTTGCGCGATGATGCCGACGCGTTTGACAAGCGCAGCGACCCGACACTTTATGCTACTTTTTTGAACGAAAAGCTCAATATCAAAACCGATTATATAAAACCGGATACCGAAGAAAAATGGACGGCACTGTTTTCGCCATCTTATTTTCAGAATAATATTTCCTATTTACAACGCGACAGCGACGGTGCAAACAAGCCAAAGCCCGTGAGCGGAAATTTATATGCGCAGGGCACAGAAGTAAAGTGCGGCGACGGCAGTTTGCTTTATACCGCCGATTTTCGCAATCAAACGCAGGAAGCCATCAATTATAATGCGCTCAGCACTTGCAACTTTGTGTTGCGGCTAGAGGGATATCCGAAGCTTGGCACGAAAATGCCACAGGTGTTCGACAAATTTTTTGCATACGCCAAAGAGCGCGGTGTGAATGTTGTGCTTTTGCTCGCGCCGTTTCACCCGATTGTGTATGACCATTTGGTGGAAAGCCCCGAAAAATACGGCGGCTTTATGCAGACAGAACCGGCCATACGCAAACTGGCCGAAAAATATGATTTAAAAGTGTTTGGCTCGTATAATCCGTATGCCATTGACGGCGTGACCGAGGCTGATTTTTATGACGGACTGCACTGCACGGCAAAATGCCTTGACAAAATTATATGGGGCAAAGGCGTGACGAATCCCGATGCAAAAGCGCCGGATGACACCGCGCAAACAGAAAAAGGCAATCAGAAATCTGATAAAAAGGCATGACATCGCAATGGAATTTCACACGAAACACTGCTATATGAACGATGTCAGCAAATGGTTTCAAGCTTTTCAAACGTATAGCCTGCCGTCTCCCATTTTGTGAGCAGGTCATCTAAAATGGCGGCGTTGGTGGCACTGGTGGAGTGCAGCAGCACAATGGCACCGCTGTGCGCACGCGGCAGCAGTTTTGCATATGCCTGCTCCGGTGTCGGCTGCGCGTCCGGTTTCCAGTCCACATAGGCAAGGCTCCAAAAAATGGTGCGATAGCCGAGCGACTGCGCCAATTTTAAATTTTCAAATGTGAATTTCCCCTCCGGCGGGCGGTACACTTTATCAATTGGGCGGCCGGCCACCGATTCAAACAGCGTTTCAAGACTTTGCAGCTCCTCTTTGAATTTTTCCGCATCCACATTCGCCATATTCATATGATGATACGTATGATTTCCCACGGTATGCCCCTCGTCCACCATACGTTTGAGCAATTCCGGCTCCGTTTCTATAAAGTGACCCACCACAAAAAAAGCCGCCGGTGCATGATGCTTTTGCAGTGCGTCGAGCATTGCGGACAGATTGCCGTTTTCGTATCCGGCATCAAAGGTGAGATAGAGCACTTTTTTACCGGCATCGCCACAGTAAAAGGCATCATACGCGCGCAGCTCCTCTGCCGTGACATTGGCGATGGGCGGCGCGTTTTTTGTTTGGAAGGACAATCCCCATTCGACGGTGGACGCCGCTTGTGCTTTGGGCGCAGTGAAATACAAATTGAAAACGGCCACGCCGACAAGAAGCAGCGCGGTGCCGCCGAGTATGAGATGTGTTATTTTTTTGCGCATACAATAAAACATGAAAATCGCCGCCTTTCCCCTCTATCGTATGCGAAAGGTGGGGGTGAAAAGACCGCCATTAACACCGATATTGCAGAAAAAGCGCCCTGCCTTTTCAGACAGAGCGCTTTTGAACGTGCGAATTATCGGTTCATTTCGTCGTATTTTTCACGCACGGCGATGGCGAGCTGATCGGCACAGGACGTTTTGTTTGCACCGCAGGTATTGCCTTTTAAATAGCTTTCAATCTGCTCGACGGTCATGCCGTTTACGAGCTTGCTGATGGCTTTGAGGTTGCCGTTGCAGCCGCCGATAAACTGAATGTTTTTGACGACATTGCCCTCAATTTCGAATTTTAATTGCTTCGGGCAAACGTTTTTGGGTTTTACTTCAAATTTCATGGGAACTCCTACTCAAATATCTTACTGTGTGTCACGGAGTATATTATACCGCTAGACCGTGGTTTGGTCAATCATGATATTTAAAATTTCGGTGTCGGTGATTTTCATGCCGACGCGCCCGATGTAACCCATGCTGCGAATGGTGGCCTCGATATCGCCCTGCACAAAACCTTCGCCGTCTTGGAAGGTGCAATTTTTGCTGCTGAGGTAATGCGCCAAGATGGCCGCATCTACCGAGGAGGCAATTTTGGCCGCGCAGGACGGCTTTGCACCGTCGCACACAATGCCGCCGACATTGGCGATGGTGTTGACAATCGTGAGGCAGATGGCGTTGTAATCGCCGCCATGCAGATAGGTAATGGCTGCGCCGGCGCCGGCCGCCGCGGTGACTGCACCGCAAAAAGCAGATAAACTGCCGATATAGCGTTTTTGATGGATGGAAATTAAGTTGCTGATGACGAGTGCACGGTAGAGTTTTTCTTGGCTGACCTTTAATTCTTTGGCAAATTCAATGACAGGGAGGGACACGGTCATGCCTTGATTTCCGCTGCCGGAATTGATGACAACCGGCAAAGAGCAGCCGCTCATGCGGGCGTCGGAACCGGCGGCAGCTTTGGCACGCGCGCGAATTTTAACGTCATTTCCATATACTTCCAGTAAAGTGCTGCCAACCTGTGTACCGTATTTTTTGGACAGACCCTCAGCGGCGATGGCCGTGTTCATCTCAATTTGACGGTCGAGCACTTCTTTGACATCGTCGATGCAAACTGTGTCGGCAAACGCGAGAATATCTTTGACATTCAACTGGGATTTATCAATTTCGCCTACTTTTTTGGTGTCGCCCATCGCTTGCTCAAACACAATCGCGCCATCTTTGACAATGCGTGTAATGAACGTGTGGCGGTTGATAATGGTGACTTCAGCCGTGTGTTCTCCCGCGAAAACTTTGGCGATGATATAGAGGTTTTCTACGTTTTCTTCCAGCTCGCAAGTACAGAAATTTTCTTTGACAAGCGCAGCCGTACGGTCAATATCGGCCTGCGTGACATTGGCAAGGACTTCAAGCTCACTGTCGGCATCGCCACCCACAACGCCGAGTGTGGCTGCGGCCGCGACGCCTTTCAGTCCGCCGGAATTGGGCACGGTGACGCCCATGACGTTTTTGATGATATTGCCGCTGCAGCGGATTTCGATTTTCTCCGGAAAGCAGGCCAAAACCGCACGCGCTTTTGCCGCCGCATAAGCAATGGCAATCGGCTCGGTGCAACCAAGGGCCGGCACGAGTTCAGATTGCAAAATTTTGACGTAGTTCTGATAAATTAACGGTTCCATATTTGACTCCTTTTCGTCTAAAAAAATCGGGTTTGTTCGAGCGCAATGTATGTAAAATGCTGTTCTTCTTACTGATAATACCAGTAATATATTCAATTGTCAAGGTTTTTCATTTACAGAATCCATTTTTTTTGTTATGATGGTAACGGAACCAAAAGGGAGGTTTTTCAGCATGAAATCCACCGCCAGTTTAAAAGATATTGTGTATGACGCAGTCCTTGACAGCATCATCAAAGATGAATACAAGCCCGGCCGTATTTTGAATGAAAAAGAGCTTGTGGCCAAATTCGGGTTTAGCAAATCGCCGGTGCGTGAGGCGCTTGTTTCGCTTTGCAACGAGGATATTTTGAAGAATATTCCGCGCTGCGGCTATGAAGTGGTGCAATTGACGCGGCAGGACATCGAGGATATTTTGCAGTTTCGGCTTGTGCTTGAGAGCGGCACGCTTGCGTTTTCGTGCGCGCACATCACGCCCGCGCAACTGGACACCCTCACGACACTGAACGCGCTTTGCTGTGACGCGAGCGAGGGCACGGACATGTGGTCGCACTGGGAGCACAACAAGGAGTTTCATCTGCAATTGATTTCCTATGCGAATAATTCGTATGCCTATCATGCATTGTCGCGTTCTATGGATATTTTAAAGCGTGCATACGCGCAATTTTATTGGAATCGCTGGAATAATTTTGTTGTGGCCTCCGATATGAAATCGCATTCGCCGCTGATTCACGCACTGAGCGCACGCGACCTTGCTGCGGCACAAACATGCATTGCCGCCGATTTGCAGGATTTTGGATATTGACCGCGCTGTGCGGGGATTTTTCTGCATTTTTTTGATTTTGTTCACAAATTTTTGATGTCTTTGTGTGCAAAACGTTGTATAATAAATTCATATTATTTTTTTTGGAGAATGGAGAATCATTTTGAAGCATTTTAAACGAAACGCGTCGCTGATTGCCACCGTGCTTTTTATCCTTTATGCGGTAGTTCAGCAGATGAATTTAAACCCGCTTTATCCCGAAAGCGCGTTCTTTTACTGCGTTATCATCACGATTTACGTGCTGATTTTCACGCTGGATAAGATTGGCCGTTTTTTGATGGTCAGCCTGCCGACCGGACAACAGAGCGTTACTTTTCAGAAAAACGCGGACATGAAAAAATGGCCGCTCATCATTGTGGGCAGCGTTTGGGCACTGTTTTTCATCGTGAACATCGGTTCTTCGGTGCTGTTTCACGTCAATGCGTATCGTGACCAGATGCCCGAGCTGATGGAGAAAAATTTTGCCGAGGATTTTGACACCGTGGATTTGAGCCAATTGCCCATTGTGGATGAAGCCATGGCACGCAAATTGGCCGACAAAAAACTGGGCGAACGGCCGAGCCTTGGCAGCCAAGTGGTGCTGGGCGAACCGACTTTGCAGCAGGTGGACGGCAAGCTCGTTTGGGCTGTGCCGACGTATCACTCCGGCTTTTTCAAATGGCTGACCAATATCTCCGGCACGCCGGGTTATGTGCGCGTGTCGGCCACGAATCCGCAAGATGTGGAATATGTGGATGGGTATTCGATTAAATATCAGCCGGGCGCCTATTTGTGGCAAGACTTGAGCTTTTTTACACGATTCACCGCCGCTTTATTTACAGGCGTGACCGATTACAGCTTTGAGCTTGACGATACCGGACGGCCGTTTTGGGTGATTACCACCTACAAGCCGACACGCGGTTTTGCACTGCCGGAGGCGACAGGTGCCATTGTGATGGACTGTGCGACCGGAAAAAGCGACAAATACACCATTGCCGAACTGCCGAAATGGGTTGACCGCGTACAGCCGGAAAACTTTATTTTGACACAGCTCAACAACAAGGGCGAATTTGTACACGGCTATCTCAATTTCAGCGACAAAGACAAGTATCGCGTTTCGGCCGGCAGCGCCATTTTATACAACGGCGGCCGCTGCTATCTTGTGACCGGCCTCACAAGCGTGGGCGCAGATGAGAGCACCATCGGCTTTGTGATGATTGACATGGTGACCAAAGAGCCGCATCTTTATCACATCAGCGGCGCGACTGAAACCGCCGCACAGCTCTCGGCACAGGGTAAAGTGCAGCAATACAACTATAAAGCGGCGTTCCCGCTGATTATCAATCTCAACGGTATGCCGACCTATTTCATGACTTTGCAAGACAAAGAAGGATTGATTAAGCAGTATGCGTATGTTTCGGTACAGGATTATCAGACCGTGGGTGTGGGCGAAACCATCACCGAGGCACGTTTGAATTTTGAAAAGGCGGCGCAGTCGAGCGGCACGGAAGTGGTGGGCAACACGAGCGACACGCTGACGGAATTGACCGCGAATGTAGCACGTATCGGCAGCGAATTTAACGGCTCCTCGACCGCATATTACCTTGTTTTAGAAGGACATAACGATTTGTTGTTCAGCGTACAGGGCAGTATTTCGGACGAATTGGCCGTCACGCGCGAGGGTGACAGTGTGAAAGTGACCTATTACGAGCGCAAAGAGGGCACGCAGGAATTGAGCTCGTTTGATAACTTGAAATTCAGCTGAGTATTTTTGCAATCAAATAAAAAAGAGGAAAGCGACATGGTCGCTTTCCTCTTTTTGTTTGATGCTACACCCTATTCGTGGCGCTTTGCGGCGATGATCAGCGGAACGAAAATAATGGCCAATACAAAAAATGTGCTCCATTGATGCAAAAATTCCCCTGTGGCGGGCGAAAAAAATTGTGTGCTGATGAGATAGAGGAGCGGGATTGCCACAGCACCGCCGAGCGTGCCTATACGGCCGGCGCGCAGAATGAACGGCCAATTGCGATTATTGAAATGGACGCCCGCTAAATTCATGCGAAAAACGCCATCGCTGAAAGAGCTGATTTTGTTGCTGTCGTAATAGGGCGGCAGTGTTTCTTTGGCAAAAAAGCAAAACCATGCGCCAAAAAGCAGAAGCAGTCCCTCCATCACGAAAATATTCTGATGGGAGGCTGCATCAAAGGCACTGTTTGACAGCAAAATGGCCGTTTCTATCGCGGCAACGAGTGTGCACACGGCAAAGACGATGCCGCTGCGCAGACGGCGGGTTTGGTGCTCCTGCTTCTGTGCAGAGAGGGACAGCGTACCTGTCACGAGCTTTTCGACCGTCTGCATGTCCATTTGGGCGCTCTCACGCAGACGTTTGCCCGCGAGCAGCTCTGTGACCGTGATGCCGAACACGCCCGAAAGCGGCGCGAGCAGGGCGATATCCGGCAGGCTCAGGCCGCGCTCCCATTTGCTGACGGCTTTGTCGGAAACATAGAGCTTTTGTGCCAGTTCTTTTTGCGTCATGCCTTTTTCTTTGCGCAATTCTGCAACAAAGATGCCAAACGCCGCATTGTCTATTTCATACATATGACATGCCTCCCCTTTTCATTTTGATTGTAGCGCATTGTTTGTGCAGATGCAACCGACTGGCGGTGGAATTGCGTACGGACGCAGAAAATCCCCTCAAAGCATGATTGCTTTGAGGGGATTTTAAAGATTTGCTTATTCTGCGGCGGGTGCTTCGGGGGCGGCTTCTGCTGCTTCTTCTGTTGCGGCAGAGGTGTCGTCGCCGGCTTCCGGCTCGGGAATCAGTGCTTTCATGGAAAGGCTGATGCGCTTTTTGTCGTAATCGACATCGGTGAGCACCACTTCCACTTCTTGGCCGACGGTGAGAACGTCAGAAACTTTCTCTACGCGGTCGTGTGAAATTTCGCTGATGTGCACGAGACCGTCAATACCCGGAATGATGCGCACAAAGGCGCCAAATTTTGTGACGGAAACAACCGGCGCTTTGAAGGTGCTGCCAATCGGATATTCCGCTTTGAATTTTTCCCAGGGGTTGTCCTCGTCTTTTTTGTAGCCGAGAGAAACTTTTTTGTTTTCGATGTCGAGATCTTTGACATAGACATCAATTTTGTCGCCGACGTTGACAACTTCAGACGGATGTTTGATGCGGTTCCATGCAAGCTCGCTGATATGCACAAGACCGTCTACGCCGCCAATGTCAACAAATGCGCCATAGTTGGTAAGACTTTTGACTGTGCCGATGTATTTTTTACCGACTTCGACATCTTCCCAGAATTTTTCGCGCAAACCGTCAACCTGCTCAGCAAGCACTTCGCGGATTGAACCCACGATATGACGGCCTTCGCACTGTTTGATTTTCATTTTTACGGTTTGTTTCACAAGGGCGGTATAGTCCTCGCCGTGACGCAGAGTAGCCTGCGAACGCGGAATGAACACACGCACATTGTTGACAAGGGCAACCACACCGCCGGAATTGCTTTCGGTGACGTAGCCTTCCATGATTTCGCCGCTGTCGACTGCTGCGGCGACGGCTTCTTTGCCTTTATTTTCATCCAGGCGTTTCTTGGAAAGATAGATGACGCCTTCTTGATCGTTCACTTTGGTAACCACAAGGTCGAGCTCGTCACCTTTCTTGACCAAATCTTCTGCTTTTGCAGAAGGGTCATTGGTGAGTTCTTCAAGTTTGATGAAGCCGGTTTGTTTTGTGCCGATATCGACCTGCACTTCGTTCGGTGACACCGCGGTTACAATGCCCGAAACAACCTTTCCGGCATAGACGGGTTTCAAAGTCCCCTCTAACATTTCCTCAAAGCTTAATTCCTCTTCACGAATTTCATCGCTCATACTGCTCAGTACCTCCTCAATAATAG
>JAVXRV010000050.1:0-13364 GCA_036643515.1 Ruthenibacterium sp. | reverse complement strand
GCTTCATCGAGCATCTCGCGAATTTCGGAATCAATTTCCGATGCGATATTCTCCGAATATCCGCGTCCCGCGCCAAGGTCACGGCCAAGGAACGTTTCACTCGGCTCGCCGCCATACACCACAGGGCCAAGCCGCTCCGAGAATCCATAGCGCGTCACCATCGAGCGAGCAACCGCCGTAGCGCGTTCAAGGTCGTTCGATGCGCCGGTCGAAATATCGTCAAGCACGAGTTTTTCCGCCACGCGTCCGCCAAGCAAGGTGACAATCTGGTCTTCCATCTGTGTTTTAGTCACAAAACTTTTGTCATTTTCGGGCAAACTCATGGTGTAGCCTGCCGCCATACCGCGCGGAATAATCGAAATTTGATGCACGGGGTCAGCCGTTTCGCAGAAAAAGTGCGTGATGGCATGTCCTGCTTCATGAAATGCCGTGAGGCGTTTTTCTTCTTCCGAAACCACGCGGCTCTTTTTCTCAGGGCCTGCAATCACCTTGATGCTCGCTTCTTCAATGTCCGGTTCGGTGATGGCTTTGCGTCCGCGTTTTGCCGCAAGAAGTGCCGCCTCATTCACCAAGTTTTCCAAATCCGCGCCTGTAAATCCAACGGTAGATCGTGCGATTGTTTTCAGCCGCACGTCCGGTGCAAGCGGTTTATTCCGCGTGTGCACTTTCAAAATTTCCTCGCGGCCTTTCACGTCCGGCAACCCGACATACACCTGACGGTCAAAACGACCCGGTCGCAATAACGCCTTGTCAAGAATATCCGAACGGTTTGTCGCGGCGATGACAATGACGCCCTCGTTCGCACTAAAGCCGTCCATTTCAACGAGCAATTGATTGAGCGTTTGTTCGCGCTCATCATGTCCTCCGCCAAGGCCTGTGCCGCGCTGACGGCCAACCGCATCAATTTCATCAATAAAGATGATGCACGGCGCCGTTTTTTTCGCTTTTTCAAACAAATCACGCACGCGCGATGCACCGACACCGACATACATTTCTACAAAATCCGAACCCGAAATGGAGTAAAACGGCACACCCGCTTCGCCCGCGCACGCGCGTGCAAGCAAAGTTTTACCGGTACCCGGAGGGCCCACAAGCAGCACGCCGTGCGGAATCCGCGCACCAAGCGTGTTGAATTTGTTCTGATTTTTGAGAAACTCGACAATCTCGGCCAGTTCCTCTTTTTCCTCGTCCGCACCGGCCACGTCCGCAAACGTCGCCTTGCGCCCTTGGTCGGCTTGGTCTTTCACCTTGGCTTTGCCCACGCTCATCGCGCCGCCGCCACCCGACTGCTTATACATCATAAAGTAAAACAGTCCCATGCCGGCCACCATCATCAAAAGCATCGGCAGCATCGTGAGCCACACCGGCGTTTCGGTTGCCGGCAGCATGTCATACGTCATTGGCGCATCCGGCTGTTTTTCGGCACGCACGGCGACATAATCCCCAAACGTCTGCAAAAACAGCCCCGTATACGGCAGCGTGTACAGCACTTTATCGGTTTTGCCATCCACGGTCATTTGCATGGCGCCATTTTTAAGATTGAGCGTGACATCGCTCACTTCGCCTTTTTCGAAATATCCGATGACCTCAGAATATTTCATCGTCTGCACATTGCCGCCCATGCTGTTGAGAATCACGACCATGATAATAATGCCAAGCAAGGCGATAATCAGCAAACCGCTGGTGCGTTTTGGTTGTTGTTTCAAATTCGTTTCACTCCAAACTGAGTTTCTCTTATTCCGAGTAAACTTCAGGTTTTAAGATGCCGATATACGGCAAATTTCGATATTTTTCGTTGTAGTCAAGTCCATATCCTATGAGAAATTCATCCGGCACCGTAAAGCCGCTGTAATCGGCCTTGAGGTCAATTTTGCGGCGCTCGGGCTTGTCACACAAGGTTGCAATGCGGATAGATTTCGGCCCGCGGCTCTCAAGCAATTCTTTAATATAGCTCAGCGTCAAGCCGGAATCAAGAATATCCTCAATGATTAAGATGTCTTTGCCCGCGAGCGGCACATCCAAATCCTTGACAATTTTCACAACGCCGCTGGATTTCACGCCCGCGCCGTAGCTTGATACCACCATAAAGTCAATTTCCGACGGCACTTCAATGTGGCGCATGATGTCCGCCAAAAATACCACCGCACCTTTGAGCACCGTCACCAAAAGCAAATTGCTGTCTTGATAATCTTTGCTGATTTGCGCGCCCATTTCTGCCACTTTCGCGGCAATTTCGTCCTTTGTGATGAGCACTTTCAGCACATCATCCTGCAATGTGTTTTTCATAAAGTTTCCTCCGTTTTTAATGTAATCGTGAGTACAGTTTTACAGGTACGCGTGGGCAAAAGCCCATTTGCAAAGCCAATTCCCGCCACCCACAAGATTTTGTGACCGCACGCGAGCACCGGCGTCTGCGCCCGCATTGCGGCGCTGAACTTTTTTTCGTTGAACATTGCTTTCAAGGTTTTCGTGACGCCGCGCCCCGCCGCGCAAAAAGTATCCTGCGGCTGTCGGGTTCGAAAGAATGCGTCATCTTGTATGATATCATAATCCGCGCAATAAATTAAGTGTTTTTGCGAAAGTTTCTCAAAATTTATAAATTTTTCATAACTTTGTGTCGATACCGTGAACAATCCACCTTGCGGCATCGTATACGTGCCTGGCAAAAGCGGTGCTGTCCACGTACATTGTTCCGTTTTCGCCGGAATGATGCGCACCAGTCCTTGCGCCGCAGACAGCGAAATTGTTTTCGAAAGTTGCACCGCACCGCTTCCCGCCAAAATCGCCTGTTCCGCACGCAAAATGCGCGGAGCGCTTGCGTCGGCATACGGCACAATCAACATGCGCAGTGCCGCTTTGCGCACAGGCGGCGGCGCATCTGCCAAAATTTCCGCACGATACACCGGCGTTTTTTCAAGCACCGTGCTTTGCTCTGCCTGCACAAGCAACGCCAATGCTTGCGCGTCCAGATAGGCAACCGTTTCCGCCATATCCTCCGCAAACCGCGCCAAGGCATTTTCCGCGCCCGGATGTACGGTTTCCAGTGTCGGCAAAACATTGTGTCGCACGCGATTGCGTGCATATTGCTGCGTCAAATTCGTCGCATCTGTGACGTAAAAAATATTTTTCTCGTCAAGATACGCCTCCACTGCGCCGCGGCTGACCGCAAGCAGCGGGCGAATATACACCCCACGCACCGGCGGAATCCCCGCAGCACCGTGTATATTTGCGCCACGCGCCAAGTTGAACAAAACCGTTTCCGCCAAATCCGATTTCGTGTGTGCCGTTGCAATTTTGGCATGATAGCGTTCCGCAAGCGTGTCAAAAAAACGATAGCGCTCCGTGCGCGCCCATGCTTCGCTCGGGTTTTCCGGCGGCGTCAAGGTCGTCATTTCCAGTGGTATGCCCCAATCGGCGCACATCTTCACCACAAACGCAGCATCTGCGTCCGCCTCTTTGCCGCGCATTTGATGATTCACATGTGCCGCGCGAATCGTGAGCGAAAGCGCCTCGCGCACAGACCATAAAAAATGCAGCAGCGCGGTCGAATCCGCTCCGCCGGAACATGCCACAATCACAGTATCCCCATTTTGCAGCATTTGATGTTGCTTTATCGTGGCAAGCGCCTGTGTCGCAAGGTCATTCATGCGCATAATCCAAATTGGTAAAGCGCGTGTGTGCGCCGTCCCATCCAAGTTGCACCGTGCCCACTTCGCCATGACGATTTTTGGCCACAATACACTCGGCGGTGTTCTGGTCGGGTTCTTCGCCGCTTGCGCCGTCGGTGTAGTATGCACCGCGATACAGGAACAAAACAATGTCCGCGTCCTGTTCAATCGAGCCGGAATCGCGCAAATCGCTGAGCAGCGGATGATGGTCTGCACGGCTTTCCGAGCCACGCGCAAGCTGTGACAAGGCAATCACCGGCACGTTCAATTCCTTTGCCATAATTTTAAGATTTCGCGTAATTTCGCTGATTTCCTGCACGCGGTTTTCGGTGCGTTTGCCGGTGCTCATGAGCTGCAAATAGTCAATCACCACCACGCCGATGTCGGGTTTTGCGGGGTCTTGGTTGATGCGTCTGATTTTCGCTTTCATTTCCGGAATGGTGATATTCGACGTATCATCAAGATAAATATTGGTTTTCGCCATTATTTCCGACGCCTGTGCCAAATCCGCCCAGTCGCTTGTCGAAAGGCCGCCGGTGCGAAACGCTTGGCTGTCAATGGCCGCTTCGCTCGATAAAATACGGCTCACGAGTTGGCTTTTTGTCATTTCAAGGCTGAACACAGCCACAGGCACATGTTGTTTTTTCGCCACATTCGTGGCAATATTCAGCGCAAACGAAGTTTTGCCCATACCGGGACGTGCCGCCAAAATAATCAAATCCGACCGGCCAAGTCCTGTGAGCATCGTGTCCAAAAAGGTATATCCTGTGGGAATGCCGAGATATTGTTCTCGATTAGGTCCCGAAATTTCCTGCAAATAGGCATAGGTGTCAAGAATCACGCTTGAAATCGGCGTCAAGGCGCTCGAATCGCGTCCCGAACGAATTTCATAAATCTCCTGCTCCGCGCTTTCGAGCAGCATATCGGCGTCCGATTCCTCGCCTGTACGCTCTAAAATGCCTTTGGCGGCGTTCATCAAACGGCGCACGAGATATTTTTCATGAATGATTTTAATATACGAATCCGTGTGCGAAATACTCGGCACAGTTTCGGCCACCGTTGTGAGGTACACCTTTGCGGCGTCCTCGGTGTCAAAGACGCTCGCATCCTGCACTGCGCCGAGCAGCGTCACAAAATCAATCGGTGCACCGTTGGTAAACAGGCGCACAATCTCCGAAAAAATCTCGCCGTTCTGCCGCGCGTAAAACATTTCCGGACGCAAGCTCTCCACCATTTTGGGGATGACATCGCTGTCCAAAAGTGCCGTGCCAAGCACAGCCTGTTCCGCCTCCATACTGTAAGGCAAATTGACGCCGAGGGATTCCAGCGACAAATTCATATCACGATTTGCCATAGACAAAGGCCTCCTGTTTCAAGATTATTCTTCTACTTTGACGGTCACTTTCGCGGTCACTTTTGGAAAAATCTTAATTTCCACCGCATAATCACCAAATGCCTTGATGTCTGATTTCAGTGCAACCTTGCGTTTGTCCACGTCTATGCCGGCAATTTTCGACAGTTCTCCCGCGATATCCTTGCCCGTCACAGAGCCAAACAGCCGCCCGCCCTGCCCTGCTTTTGCCTTGATGACAATGGTTTTGCCGTTGATTTTATCGGCAATGGCCTGTGCCGTGTGCAGTTCTTGCGCACTGTGAAATTCCTGCGCGGCATCTTTGTTTTTCACTTCATTGACCGCCGCAGCATTCGCCGCAATGGCAAGGCCGCGCGGCATCAAAAAGTTGCGGGCATATCCGTCCGAAACCTCATGCAATTCATCTTTTTTGCCGATACTGGCAACATCTTGTTTGAGTACTACTTTCATGTAAATTCTCCTCTTACAATATAATATGGGTACTATTGTACACGTTTTCCGCCGCAATCACAAGGCAAACGCACAAACTCCATGCATCACATACGTGCCGCCTATCCGCCTTTGCGTTGATTTTCCCGATACGTGGCAATCGCTTCAAAAATTTTACGTTTGGCATCGTCCAAGCTCGCGTCCTTGAGCTGTGCGCCGGCCATCGTCAAATGTCCGCCGCCGCCCATGGTTTCCAAAATCACCTGCACGTTCACTTCGCCCATGCTGCGCGCCGAAATATTGATTTGCCCGCCGGCGTCCACGGCCACAAAGCTCGCCTCCACGCCTTCAATCGACAGCAAATCGTTGGCCGCCTGCGGCACAGCCACTTCGCCGTCCTCCGGCAGTTTGCCCGCCACCACCACGGCACAGCCCATATAAATTTCGGCCTGTGTCACCAGTTTTGCCTTATAGGTGTATGTTTCCACCGACGAATTAAACAGCTTTTTCACTTCCACCGTCTGTGCACCCATGCGCCGCAGATACGCCGCCGCCTCAAAGGTGCGCACGCCGGTATGGATTGAAAAATCGCGTGTATCCAGCATAATCCCCGCCAAAAGCGCCTGTGCCTCCAGCGGCGTCAAGCGCGTATCTTTGTCGCTGTCCACATACTGCAAAAGCTCGCTCACAAGCTCACTCGCGCTCGACGCCGCCGGTTCATGATAAAAAATCACGGCATTGTCGATATGCCCCACCGCTTTGCGATGATGATCAATCACCACCACGTTTTTGGCGGCTTCATACAGTGCTTTGCTCTCCACAATCTGTTTCAAATGGGTGTCCACAATCACAAGCAGCGTCTTTTTCGTCAGCGTGCTTTGCGCTTCTTCCGGCCGGATAAAATCATCCGCACGTCCCGCATTGCTAAATTCGCGCAAAATCGGCTGTGCGAGTGTGGCTCTGTCCTCAAGTACAATGGCAGCCGGTTTTTTGCAAATTTCACAAATGCGCAAAACGCCGATGGCCGCACCCATGGCATCGAGATCCGACATTTTGTGCCCCATGATGAGCACGCTGTCGCTTTGTGCAATCAAATCCTTGAGTGCCGTCGCGATAATGCGACTGCGCACCTTGCTGCGTTTTTCCGGCGCACGCGATATACCGCCGTAAAATTCAAACCCTTCCTCGCTTTTCACAGCCACTTGATCGCCGCCGCGTCCAAGCGCCATATCGAGCGCCTGCACGGCCATTTGTTCGCATTCGCACAAGGTTTTTCCCATGCGCCCCACACCGATAGACAGCGTCACCGCCGCACACTCGTCGCCGATATTGCGCACGGTGTCAAGCAGCGAAAACCGGCTGCGCACAATTTCAAGCATGTGCCGTTCTTCAAGCACTGCAAGATACCGCGCCGTGCCAATGCGGCGAATAAAGCCTGTGGTTGCGCCGATAAACTGTTCCAGTGCAAGGTCAATTTCACCGGAAATACGCGCGCGTTCGCTCTCTTTCAGCTCCTTGATAATCTCATCATAAGTATCCACCGCAATGAGCATCACCGACGGCCGCGTCGCAAGATATTCGTCCGCCTGCTGTTTCATTTCCGTATTGTCCACAAAATAAGCGATTAAGAGGTTGCTCTTTTCGCCTGTTTCGCAGCCATAAATCTCGTAGCTGCGTCCTTCATACACAATACTCTGTCCGCACGCGTCCAGCACGCTTTTGCGGTCAAACATCGGCAAAACCTTGTTCACCGGCAAAAGGCAAGCGTCCACATTTTGTAGCACCTGTGCTTTAAAAGCATCGTTGTACCACATAATATGTGTGTCAGACAGCACCATCACCGGCAGTTTTAATTGTGCAAGTGAGTGCTGTGTGTCTGAATCCGCATAGCCCGCGCCATGCAAAAGCGCCTGCAATTTGCGGCGCAAACGGCGAATGTTGGCAAAAATAACAATGCCCACCACCGCAAGCACCACGCAGACAGGGATTAAATACAGCGGATTTGCCAATGCCAGTGCCGCTGCAAGACAAACACAAGCCACACTCAGCAGTAGCAAAACTGCGTCCAAAGCCGTAAACTGTCTTTTCATAAATCCCCTTTCGCCTCATGTCGCCCTCAAAACACCCATTTATCCGAAATTTGCGCCACGTAGTCAGCGCGACGCAAATATCATGTCTTTACACTTCCATTAAAATGGGTAGAATCATCGGCGAGCGCTTTGTTCTGCGATACAGATACGACGACACCGTTTCGCGGATATGTGCCTTCACGCTGTTCCAGTCGCGTGCGCCGCCCTCGTCCAGTTTGTCAAACAGCGCGCGCACTTGGTCGCGTGCGCCCTCAATCAATTGTTCGCTCTCACGCACATAAACAAACCCGCGCGACACAATATCCGGCCCCGACAGCAATTCGCCTGTCGCGCCATCCACCGTTGCCACCACAATCACAAGGCCGTCCTCGGAAAGGTGACGGCGGTCGCGCAGCACCACATTGCCCACATCGCCCACGCCAAGTCCGTCCACCATCACAGCGCCTGCGGTAATCTGTTCGCCAATCGTCATCGCATCTTTCGACAGAATGATGCAGTCGCCGTTTTCGCCGATATAGATATTTTTCTCGGCAATGCCGAGTGCCGCAGCCGTCATGGCATGACGTTTGAGCTGTTTGTATTCACCGTGCACCGGCAGAAAATACTGCGGGCGCGACAAAGTCAGCATCAGTTTTTGTTCTTCTTGGCACGCGTGTCCCGAAACGTGCACGTCGTACATGGATTCATAAATCACTTCCGCGCCCAGTTTCAGCAGACCGTTGATGACGCGCGTCACCATTTTTTCGTTGCCGGGAATCGGTGTTGCCGAAATAATGATAAAATCTCCCGGCCCGACATGAATGCTTCGGTGGCTGCCGCTGCTCATGCGCGACAGTGCGCTCAGCGTTTCGCCTTGGCTGCCGGTCGTGACAAGCACCACTTTTTCCGGCGGATATTTATTCAAGTTTTCAACGTCAATCAGCGTATTTTCCGGTGCGTGCAGATAGCCGAGTTCCAGTGCCATCTGCGTGTTGTTCACCATGCTGCGCCCCGACACCGCCACTTTGCGTTTGTTTTCCACGGCCATGTCGATAATCTGCTGAATGCGATACAAGTTCGAGGCAAACGTCGCGATGATGATACGCTTTTTTTCGGCGCGATTAAACAGCGACGCAAAACTCGCGCTCACCTTTTGTTCCGTAGCCGTAAAGCCTTGCCGTTCGGCGTTTGTGGAGTCTGAAAGCAGCGCAAGCACGCCTTTTTTTCCATATTCCGCAATCGTCGCAAGATCCGTCGGGCCGCCCGTCAGCGGTGTGTAATCAATTTTAAAGTCGCCCGTCTGCAACACAACGCCCGCGGGGCACTCAATGGCAAACGCAACCGCGTCGGGAATCGAGTGGTTGACATGAATCGGGTCAATGGTAAAACAGCCGAGTTTAAACTTTTTGCGCGGCTCAATTTCGATGCACTTCGTGCTGCCGTTGAGGCCGTGTTCTTCCAGTTTGTTGCGAATGAGGCCGATGGTCAAGCGCGTGGCATACACCGGCAGATTGAACTGTTTGAGCAGATACGGCAAACTGCCAATATGATCCTCATGGCCATGCGTGATGATGAGGCCTTTGATGCGCTCTTTATTTTGTAGCACAAACGTAAAATCCGGTATCACAAGGTCGATGCCGAACATGTCACTTTCGGGGAATACAAGGCCGCAATCAACAAGAATCATGTCGCCGTTGCATTCGTACAAGGTGATATTTTTACCCACTTCGCCAAGGCCCCCCAGCGGATAAATTTTCACCTGCGGTGCATTGCTTTTCACTTCGCGCGCGGCGGCATTTGCCGGTTTGCGGCGCGGACGATAATTGCGGCGACGTGCCGGTGCATTTTCGCCGGTCGGGGTTTGCACCGCGGCTGTTTTGTGTGCATTTTGTGTGTTTTTTTGTGTCGATTGTGCCGTCTTTGGCTGTGTACTTGCGTCAGTTTGATTCATAAATCCTCCGTTTTGTGTATTACAAAACAAACCTGCCGCTGTGCGCGGGCAAGTTTACCATGCAATGCCATCTTTTATTTTCGTTTTCAAAAGCATAGTCCTCTATGCAAATATTTTTCGAAAGGGAAAAACCTTTTTATAAAACAAGGTGTTGTAACAAGCACCTTGAAAACGTCTGAACTGCGATGTCTAGATACTATAAACTATACCTTTTTTGGGCAATTTTGTCAAGACGTCGCCTCGCCCTCTAGTCATATTGGACAAAAAACATCTGTTTTATACACTTGTGAGCTTTTTCATTTATGCTATAATACTATATATATAGTATCAAATTTTCAAAACAGGAGAACGTATGAAAAAAATTACAATCTACACCGATGGCGCTTGCAGCGGCAATCCCGGCCCGGGCGGTTGGGGCGCTATTTTGGAATATCAAAACACGCGCAAAGAGGCAAGCGGCGGCGCGGCCGACACCACCAACAACCGCATGGAACTCATGGGTGTCATTGCCGCTTTGTCGCTGCTCAAAGAACCGTGCGACGTCACCTTGTGCAGCGATTCCAAATATGTCATCGACGGCCTTTCCAAAGGTTGGGCAAAAGGCTGGCGCGCGCGCGGTTGGGTCAAATCCGACAAAAAGCCGGCGCTCAACAGCGATTTATGGGCACAATTATTAGACGCTGCCGCGCCGCACACTCTGCATTACAACTGGGTCAAAGGTCATGCCGGCCACCCCGAAAACGAGCGCTGCGACGCGCTTGCGGTCGAAGCCGCCGCAAAATATAAATAAATTTTTGCTTTTTCTGTTGTAAACAACACTAAAATGGTATATATTATTAGTAGACGGTTTTACGCCGTTCATTACTCATTTTTAATAAGGCAAGGTGAAATACTTTGAGTCACACAATTTATCTGGATAACGCCGCCACCACGCCGGTTTCACAGCCGGTTTTGGACGCGATGCTGCCCTACTTTTGCGCCTGTTATGGCAACCCCAGCAGCCATTACAGCATCGGCTACGAAACCAAAGACGCCATCGACACCGCCCGCGCGCAGGTTGCCAAAGCGCTGAACTGTCTGCCGGCTGAAATTTTCTTCACCGGTTGCGGCACTGAAAGCGACAACTGGGCGATTAAAGGCACAGCCTATAAGCTCGCAAAAAAGGGCAAAAAGCACCTCATCACAAGCGTCATTGAACACCACGCCGTGTTAAACAGCATGGCCGCGCTTGAAAAAGAGGGCTTTACCGTCACCTATCTTCCGGTCGACGACAAAGGCTTTGTCAATCCCGCCGATGTCGAAGCCGCCATTCGTCCCGACACAGCGCTTGTCACCATCATGTATGCCAACAACGAAATCGGCACCATTGAGCCGGTCGCAAAAATCGGCGAAATCTGTCGCAAACACGGTGTATGGTTTCACACCGACGCAGTACAAGCGGCGGGTGCCGTCGCCATTGACGTGCAGGCGCAAAACATTGATATGCTCAGCCTGTCCGCCCACAAATTCAACGGGCCAAAAGGCACAGGCGCGTTGTATGTGCGTCGCGGCGTGTTGCCGTATAATTTTATGGACGGCGGCGGGCAAGAAAATCACCGCCGCGCCGGCACTGAAAACATCGCGGGCATCGTCGGCCTCGGCGCAGCATTCGCCCATGCCAATGAAACCTTGCGTGCAAAATCTGAGCATCAAGCCGCCTTGCGCGATTATGTCGTCACGCGCGTGCTCAAAAACATTCCGCAAACGCACCTCAACGGCGACGCCGTGCGCCGTTTGCCGGGCAATGCCAATATCAGTTTTGCCGGTCTTGAGGGAGAAACCATTTTAATGGATCTTGACATGCACGGTGTGTGTGCCTCCACGGGCAGTGCGTGCAACAGCGACAGCCTTGACCCGAGCCATGTGCTACTTGCCATCGGCCTACCGCACGAAGCCGCACACGGCACAATGCGTTTTTCATTCGGTCCGCAAAACACGATGGAAGAAGCCGAACAGCTCTGTGAAATTTTAGAAAAAATCATTCCGGCGCGCCGCGCCATGTCCCCGATTTGGAACGCATAAAAAACAAAAATGAAAAGATAAAGGTTATAAAAGGAGCAAATGTCATGGGAATGTATAGTGCAAAAGTGATGGATCATTTTGCGAATCCGCGCAATGTGGGCGAAATTGAAAACGCAGACGGAATCGGCGAAGTCGGCAATCCGAAATGCGGCGATATCATGAAAATGTATCTCAAAATCGATAACGGCATCATCACAGATGTCAAATTTAAAACTTTCGGCTGCGGCGCGGCCATCGCCACGTCCAGTATCGCCACCGAGATGATTAAAGGCAAAAGCATCGAAGACGCGCTCAAAGTCAGCAATCGCGCCGTCATTGAAGCGCTCGACGGTCTGCCGCCCGTCAAACTGCATTGCAGTGTTTTGGCAGAACAAGCCGTCAAATCCGCCCTCGCGGACTATTACCGCAAACAGGGCGTCGATCCCGAGCCGATTATCGGCAAACTCGAAGAAGATTGTCACGCGTGTGAATGCAGCATTGAGGAGTAAAGTATGACAGACGAAATTTGCAGCGGCAGCGACTTCAGCACGTTCGAGCATCAGGATAAAATTCTCGTCGGCCTTTCGGGCGGCGTGGATTCCTCGGTCTGCATCCGCATTTTGCGCGAGCAGGGCTTTGCCGTTGAGGCCGCCGTGTTGCGTTTTTCGCCCGCACATGACAAAGCTGTCGCGGCAGCACAGCTTGTTGCCGAGCAGTTCGGCATTCCCTTGCATGTTGAAGATTGCTCCGCCTTGTTTGACACCGCCGTCGTCGCGCCGTTCTGCGCGGCTTATTGCGCGGGCACAACACCAAGTCCGTGCGTTGCGTGCAACCCGCAGGTCAAATTTAAAACGCTGTGCAATGTGGCAGACCGTCTCGGCATCCGCTACATCGCCACCGGTCATTATGCGCGTATCACCGAAGAAAACGGCATTTATTACGTTCAAAAAGCCGTCAGCGAAGCACGCGACCAAAGCTATATGCTTTACGCGCTGCCGCAAGAAATTTTATCCCGCCTCTGCTTGCCTGTCGGCGAATTTGAAAAGCCGGACATTCGCGCCATGGCCGCCGAGAGCAATCTTGCCAGTGCCGACGCGCCCGACAGCCAAGAAATCTGCTTCATTCCGGACGGCGACTATGCCGCCTACATCGCCTCGCGCGGCTGCACCGCAAAACAAGGCCGTTTCCTCGGTCCAAACGGCGAAGATTTAGGCGCACACAAAGGCGTGCTGCACTACACCGTCGGCCAGCGCAAAGGCCTCAATATCGCGTATGGCAAGCCAATTTTTATCAAACGCATTTTAGAAAACGGCGATATTCAATTGGCACTCGCCGGCAACGAATTCGCCGATGCCATTCTTTTAACCAACCTCATCCGCACAGACGGCACACCGTTTCAAAACGGCGACGCATTCACAGTCAAGGTGCGCTCCCGCGCTTCTTGCGTCCCTTGCCGTATTGAAAATGCCACTGCCACCACGCTCACCGTGCGTTTCGATGCGCCACAGCGCGCGCCCGCGCCCGGTCAGGCCGCGGTGTTTTATGAAGATGACCGCGTCCTAGGCGGCGGCACCATTCTCGATATGATAGACAGCGAAAGCGCCGATTCTGATAGCAGTTTTCCGATGCATTGACGCTTTTTACCCATT
Organism: Ruthenibacterium sp.; assembly: GCA_036643515.1. Classification (GTDB taxonomy): domain Bacteria; phylum Bacillota; class Clostridia; order Oscillospirales; family Ruminococcaceae; genus Ruthenibacterium. Next base: position 186 of record JAVXRV010000050.1, on the reverse strand, counting down.
GTGAAACCGCTATAAACCCCCGCGCAAGGCGATTGACCGTGCCGGCCATAGACGATGCACAATCGCAATGTGAAACCGCATTGCAATAAAAACAAAGCACTCTGTTGTTTGCAGCAACAGGGTGCTTTTTATATGCCAACACGCACTCACACTGTCCATTCCCGTACCCCCATTGTCATTCGCATC
>JAVXRV010000049.1:0-13608 GCA_036643515.1 Ruthenibacterium sp. | reverse complement strand
TTAAAGCAATTGAATATTTTTGTTTTTTAGTCTGTCTACTTGACGGGGGGCGGTTCAGTTCATCGTTCTGCCGCTTTTTTTGTTGTTTTATGCTGGTTTGTGAGAACCGGCACTTGCGTGCAAGCCCTCAAGCAATGTACGCGCTTGTGCCACAATGGCGAGTGTGCCGCCGTTTTCGAGAATATCTGCGCCATAATGGCGCGCCTGTTCCACATTGCCCATTTTTGCAAAAACGCGGGCAAGCAACCATTCAGTATCCAGCTTTTTGATTTTAGAGGGTTGCGCTTCCAGTTTTTCGGTGAGCGAGGCAGTGTCTACGGCATCACCGTTTAAAAAGTCAATCCATGCTTTAAACAGTTTACTGTCAGCGTTTAAATTCAGCGCGAGCGGGGTGTTTTCCTTCAAAATGCGGTTGATGAGCGCCTGCAAATGTTGTGCTGCCACGATGGCATGTTCAGCATCGTCTGCGTGCAAGTAATAATTACATTGATTGTGATAATAAAGACCTTCCAGTGCATCTTTGCTTTTCGGCAATGCGGCGCCGGCATCTTGCGTGAGCGTTTGTAGCGCCAGCGAGGGATTGCCGGCCGCACAGTAGCCATCTGCGAGATACGAACACGCGACGGCGTGTGTGGCGCTGTGCGGTGCTGTATGCGCGGGAACATCTGCATACGCATCGATGAATTTTTGCGGTGCAAGCTCTAAATGCAGCATCGCAAGCATCATTTGATTGCGATGTGTCGCGATATTGCTTGCAAGCAGCTTTGTGACAACCAGGCCGAGCAACAGCATCAGAACCGCAGTAATGCCCATAATCCAAATCGGCTGTTGTGCCCGATACAGCACCGCCCAAACGGTAAAACCCAATGTCAAACCGGCACCGAGCACGGCCACAAGTTTGCTTTGCCAAAAACAACGTATCATATTAAAAAGTCATTCCCTCCAAAAGTGTTCTGTATTTAACTATACACAGCTTTCTGCAAAAAGGCAAGGCCAAGAAAATAAAACGCTATTTGTGCATTTTGACATAAAAACAATATTTAATTGCAAAAAATATGTAATTATTAGTATGGGTACTAATGAAAAAACATTGAATACCTGTTATAATCAAATTATCGAAATGCGAAACGCGAAACGATATAACAAACGATTGGAAAGTGAACCGTTATGATTCAAATTACAACTTTGATGGACAATTTAAACAGTGAAAACAAAGCGCTAAAAGCGGAACACGGATTGTCTTTTTGGGTGGAAACCGATGCGGTGCGATTTTTGTTTGATTGCGGTGCCGGAAAATCAACACTGGAAAATGCACACAAGCTCGGAATCGACCTTGCCACGGCGGATTTTACGGTGTGCAGCCACAGTCATTATGACCATGCGGCCGGATATCGCGATTTGGCAGAACAGGGATTCGGCGGAGAAAAGCTGTATACCGGACCGGACTTTTTTACGAAAAAATATGCGTTTGACGGCATGAAATACACAGACCTATCTGCCGGTTTTACAGAGAAATTTTTACAGGCACATCAAAAACAACATATTGTATGCGAAAATATTTTGCAGATTGCAGACGGATGCTGGCTTGTGGGCAATTTTGCCCGCACACATTCGTTCGAAACGATTGCATCGCGGTTTGTCAAAGGAAACCCGCAGTTTGCGGCAGATGATTTCAGTGATGAAATTTGCCTTGCACTTGCGTGTGAGCAGGGACTTATTGTGTTAGTGGGGTGCTCACATCCGGGTATCTTGAATATGATTGAAGCAGTGCACACGGCGCTGCGACAACCGGTGTGTGCCGTATTCGGCGGCACGCATCTCGTGGAGGCGGATTTACCGCGCATCAAGGCGACAGTGGCGGCGCTGAAAGAGATGGGTCTGACGATGCTTGGCATGAGCCATTGCTCCGGAGAATTGGCACAGCAGACACTGCGTGAGGACGAGGGTGTGAAAAGCTGTCATATGGCAGTGGGTGATTGTATGCTCTTTTCACAGGCAACTTGCAGCGCGGAGAAGCACGATGGAATTTGAAAAAATGGCGCAAAATCTTGTGGAGGCAACTTCACATCTGATTGGCGGGCGCGTCATCAATATTATGGATACCAAAGGTGTTATTTTGGCATCCACCGACAAAACCCGCATTGGCACGGTGCATGAAGGCGCGTGTGAAGTGATACGCACAGGGCGAGCCGTCGCCATCGAAAAAAGCGAAGTCGGCCGCTATCCCGGCGCAAAAGAAGGATATAATTTGCCGGTGATGAGCGGCTCACGCATCATTGCTGTTGTGGGCATTTTCGGCAATCCGTCCGACGTCAACGATGTGGCTAATTTGCTCGCGGTTTATGTGGCAAATTGCATTGAGCAAAATGCTGTTGCCATGCAAAAAAAGGTTGCCGATGAGTTGCGTATGCAATATTTACAAATGTTGCTTTCGCTTGCGCCCGGCGATCAAGAAATGCTTGCGTCACTCAGTGACGGGCTGCGCATCCAACAGCAGTTTCCCGCACGTGTTTTTGTGGTGCAGCTCAGTGTCCATCAAAATATGCGCAGTGTGTTGCAAATTTTCAGCCGCGCAAGTGAAGAATTACAGCGCGGTCACTACTTATTGAGCGACTGCGATGTGTGGGGTGTCATCGACAATCGCCTTGTGCTTGTGAAAAGTAAAATGAATCAAAGCGAACCAAAATTTTGCACGCGCCTTTACGACTTTTTATCCGCTTGCATCGGCGGCGCATTTCAGCTATGCGCCGGTATGCTGTGCAACGGCATCAAAGATGTTAAAACATCGTATCAACAGGCACTTTCTATTTGTGCGGCGGGCGGAGAAGGAGTGCGTGATATCACAGATCCCACATGTAAATTTTATGCCATGATGCGCAGCACCTGCGCACATGAGCAATACGAAATTGCACAGCGATATGCCGCTTTAGAGCAAGCACTTGGCGCGGAGGATCTTGATATTTTATTGAACACCGCCGACATTTATTATGCGGAAGATTGCAGCGTTACGCGCGCGGCGGAAGGACTGCATATCCATAAAAACACCTTGCAATATCGCATGCATCGCCTTTGGGACGCATTGCAGCTGAGTACGTGCAGTGCTTTTATCAAGCAGTATTTTCTGCGGCTGTGCATTGAGTATCACAAAAGTCATTGAGGCAAAGTTTGCCTTAAAATATAGTTTGGAGGAGTATTTATGTCTACGTTTTTTCTATTCAGCGTGATTGTGCTGTCGGTTGTGGCAATGGTAATTGCCATTTCCAAATTTCATGTGCACCCGTTTATTGTACTTACGGTCATCGCAATTATAGTTGGTCTTGTTTGCGGGATTGAACCGGGGGTTGTGATAGACACCGTAAAAGGCGGGTTTGGCTCGATTCTTTCCAGCATCGGTATTGTCATCCTTTGCGGCACCATCATTGGTACAATTCTTGAAAAAACCGGTGCGGCGCTCACTATGGCAAACAGCATTTTAAAAGTTGTCGGCAAAAAAAGAAGCGTGCTCACGATGGGTGCCATGGGCTATGTCACCGGCATCCCCGTGTTTTGCGATTCCGGCTTTGTGGTGCTTTCGCCGATTAGCCGTGCGCTTGCGGCACAGAGCAACACCTCTCTTGCCGTGATGGCAACGGCACTGTCCGGCGGCTTATATGCCACGCACTGTCTGGTTCCGCCGACGCCCGGCCCTATCGCGATGGCCGGCACGCTCGAAGCCGACCTCGGCCTCACCATTTTGGTTGGCTTGATTGTGTCGATTCCTGCCGTTGCGGTTGCGATTTTGTACGCAATGAAAATTTCGTCCAAAATTGACATTCCCGCAAACCCCGAAAACACAATTGAAGAATTGACACAAAAATATGGCAAACTGCCCAGTGCACTGCACAGCTTTTCGCCGATTCTGCTGCCGATTGTACTCATTGGCATCGCGTCTGTCGCCGCGTTCCCCAGCAAACCGCTTGGCACCGGCATTTTAGCCACGTCGCTAACCTTTATCGGTAACCCTGTGGTTGCGTTGATTTTGGGCGTTTTTCTGGCGCTGACACTGATTCCGAAATCCGAAAAAGAAAACACACTCTCGTGGGTGACCAAGGGTGTTACGGATTCTGCCGCAATTCTCGCCATTACCGGTGCGGGCGGCTCGTTCGGCGCTATTTTGAAACTGCTGCCGATTGCCGATGCCACAACAGGTTTATTGGCAACAGGTCTTGGCGTGCTGATTCCGTTCGTCATCGCAATGATTTTGAAACTCGCCATGGGCGCATCTACCGTTGCCATGATTACCACTGCCAGCATGATGGCACCGCTGATGGGCAACATGGGCTTCACAAGTCCGCTTGGCAAAGTGCTTGTTGTCATGGCAATCGGTGCCGGTTCTATGGTGGCATCACACGCCAACGACTCTTACTTCTGGGTTGTGGCACAGTTCTCTGACATGAAAACAGATGAAGCGTATAAATGCCAAACCGGTATGACGGCCGTCATGGGCGTCACCATCATTATTATTCTGTATATTTGGTCACTCTTTGTAGTGCAGTAAGGAATGCTATGAATATTCGTGCAGATGCTGATTTCATCATACAAAGCGCACTTATAGCGGCATTGCCTGACACTGCTGTTAAAAAGGCACTGGCACAGGCGCAGTTCGGCAGCGGAAAACTGGTGCTGATTGCCGCCGGAAAAGCCGCGTGGCAAATGGCAAAAACAGCGTCGGAGCTTCTTGGCAACACCCTCAGCGGCGGCGTTGTGATTACAAAATATGAGCATGCAAAAGGCGATTTGCCGTCGCTGCAAATTTTCGAGGCGGGACATCCGGTGCCCGATGAAAATTCGTTTGCGGCCACACAAAAAGCCATAGATGCCGTGAGCGGGCTTTCTAAAGAAGACACCGTGTTGTTTTTGCTCTCCGGCGGCGGCTCGGCTCTGTTTGAAAAACCGCTTGTGTCCGGCGAAGAACTTGCGGACATCACAAAACAGCTTCTTGCGAGCGGTGCGGATATTGTGGAAATGAACACCGTGCGCAAGCGCCTTTCGGCGGTCAAGGGCGGTCGGTTTGCAGCGCTTTGCGCGCCCGCACAGGTGTTTGCGGTGGTGCTCTCAGACATCATTGGCGACCCGCTCGACATGATTGCCTCAGGCCCTGCTTATCCCGACACCTCCACCTGTGCACAGGCGGTAGCCATCGCCCAAAAATATCATCTCAAGCTCTCGCAAGAAGCCGAAAAATTCTTGCGCACAGAAACACCAAAAACTTTATCCAATGTCACAACACAGGTGACGGGCAGCGTCAAGCAGCTTTGCCATGCGGCGGAAAAGGCGTGTCATCAGCTTGGATATACGCCTATTGTCCTCACGGCGAGCCTATGTTGCAACGCGCGTGATGCCGGCAGCTTTTTGGGCAGCATCGCACAATATCATCAAGACAGCACACATTCGCTCGCCTTTATTGCGGGCGGAGAAACGGTGGTACAGCTCAAGGGGAAAGGCCTTGGCGGCCGCAATCAAGAGCTTGCGCTTGCTGCGGCACCACTGCTTTGCGGCCTTGAAAACACAGCGGTATTTTCAATTGGCTCTGACGGAACAGATGGCCCGACGGACGCAGCCGGTGGCTATTGTGACACAAAAACCGTGGAAAATTTAGCACAGCAGGAGATTGACGTGTCCGCTGTTTTGGCAGACAACGATTCCTACCACGCGCTCAAAGCGTGTGACGGATTGCTCATCACCGGCCCCACGGGCACCAATGTCAACGATTTATCGGTCTTGCTCATCAAACGATAATACAAAAGCAAAAAGGCTCTCCAAACGGAGAGCCTTTTTTGCTGTTTAAACGCAGATGCGCTATAAATTACTGTGTTTTCGGTTGGCTTTTTGACGCAAATGATTGCCGATGTTGGTGACACACATCAGCACTGTGACGAGAAAAAAGCCGGGAATCAAAATAATCCACCACGCTTTTGTCAACAAAGCGTTATCGGCCAAAGACAGCATGCTGCCCCATGTAATCACTTCAATCGGGAAGCCGATGCCCATAAAGCTGAGTGTGGATTCCGCGAGAATGGCGCTGCGGACATTCATCACCACCATAAACAGAATGGACGAAATAAAGTTTGGTGCCAAATGTTGGTACAGCACATGAAAAAAACCGGCACCCATGCATTTTGAGGCGAGAATATATTCGCTACCGCGCAATTGACGCACTTCTGTGCGAACAATTTTGGCGATGCTCGTCCAGCTCGTGATGCCGATGACAAACGAGATGCTGAACACATTGGCTTTTCCGAGAATGGCCTGCAACAAAATCACCAGTAAAAGATTGGGAATACTCAATAAAATTTCGGTGAAGCGCATCATCAACACATCAAGCCATTGCGGCGCGATGCCGCTGAGAGAGCCGAAAGCAATGGCGATGGCTGTGGAAATGACCGTGGAAAAAAATCCGATGCAAAGAGAAATACGCCCGCCATACCAAATCATGGAAAAAATATCGCGGCCGAGTGTATCAGTGCCAAACAAAAACTCTTTACAGGGCGGGGTGGTGTAATGTGCCAAATCCAGAAAAGTGGGGTCTTTTGTCATAATCCACTCACAAAAAGCACAGCCAAGCACAATGACCGTCAAAACGACAATCGAAATCAGCGGGCGCTTTTGACGACGGCGCACAGGCGTGTGGCATGCGGCTTCGGCGGTGTGCGCGCCGACCAATTTGAACAAGTTTTCACTCACAGCCGTGTCACCTCCGATGTTTCAAGCACTTCGCTTGCTTTGATGCGCGGGTCAATGTGCTCGTTGATGATTTGGCTGAGCATATTGCAAAAAATGACAATGATGCCTGAAAGCATGCACAAAACCATCAACAGATTATAATCGTGAAAACGCGCACTTTCGTAAGACAATGTGCCGATGCCGGGATAAGAAAACACGGTTTCCACAATATAAGTGCCACCCAAAATATGCGGAACAGAAATTGCCATCATGCTGAGATATGCCGGCATACTGTTGCGCAGACAGTGCCCAAACATAATTTCGCATTTGGAGAGGCCTTTTGATTTTGCCAAAAGAACATAGTCGACGCGCACTTCATCGAGTATTTTGTTGCGAATCATGTATGCGTAATACCAAAGATGGCTCGTGACAACTACTGAAAGCGGTAAAATCAAATGAATAAGACGGCTTGTGAAATCGGTGCTTTTTCCGGCAGAATATGCGCCGCTGCTCGGCAGCATCCGCAAAGTGACCGAAAAAATCAAAATCAAAACAAGAGAAAGCCAAAATTCGGGAATACAGCTTGTAATCGTGCCTACTTTGCAGAGAATTTTATCGGGCAGACGGTCTTCAAACCACGCACACAACACGCCAAGCAACAGCGCAAGCACAAAGGTCAGCACAAAACCCATGCCGCCGAGAATCAAAGTGTTCGCCATGCGCCCGCGAATCACTTCAAGCACATCTTGTTTGTATTTGAAAGAAATGCCGAAATCGCCGTGCAGTGCGTTGTTGACCCAGTGGAAATATTGCACGGAAATCGGCTTGTCGAGGCCAAGCTTTTGCATGGCGACGTCGCGCTCTTGCGGGCTCATTTTTTCTGTTCTGTCGCCGTAATAAGACACGAGCGGGTCGCCCGGCGCAAGGCGTGCAATGTAGAATAGGGCGGCAGAGAGAACCAGAATGCTCAAAAGAAAAATGAGCAGCTTTTTTCCGTAATATAAGATATTATTACGTTTTCGCATGGGCATTTCCTCCGATTTCGGCCGGATGTAACACAAAATGCTGCGGGGATACTTCGGTGAATACATCGTCGGCACACAGCGCCGCGGCGCTGAATGTAGGCAATTTGCGCGTGCGTTCTCTGCGCGGGTCAGGCAGGGGAATGGCCGAGAGCAAGGTTTGCGTATACGCATGCAGCGGGTTTGCAAACAACTCTTTTGCCGGCGCCATCTCCACCAATTTGCCGTGATAGAGCACGCCGACACGGTCACACAGATATTCCACCATGGCCAAATCATGGGCGATAAACAGCACCGTAAAGCCGTGTTCCTGCTGCAAATGGCGCAGCAAATTGACAATCTGCGCTTGAATGGACACGTCCAGTGCGGCAATCGGCTCATCGGCCACAAGCAATTCCGGCTCCATAACAAGCGCGCGCGCAATTGCAACGCGTTGACGTTGCCCGCCGGAAAGCTCGTCCGGATAACAAGAGAGATACGATGCATCGAGCCCGACGGCCTTCATCTGAAAAGCGGCTTCCTCGCGCAGCGTTTTGCGTGGCGGTGTGAGATGCTGAATTTTGAGCGGCTCTGTGATGAGGTTCGCCACGCGCATTTTGGGGTTCAAACTGGAGGCGGAATCTTGAAAAATGAGCTGACGGCACTGTTGCAAATGTTTTTTTTGCGCACGCGTTTGTTTTTGATGGCACAGCGAAATGCCGTCGTAGATAATTTCTCCGCTCGAGGGCGTATAAATTTGCATCACGCAGCGTGCGAGCGTGGATTTACCGGAACCGGATTCTCCCACAAGACCGAAGATTTCGCCTTTTTGAATGGTAAACGAAACATCATCTACCGCGCGAATGACGGCGTTTTTCGCAAGGCGAAACCGGTGCGTCAAGTGCTGAATATCCACAAGAATTTCAGACATTTTTTACAGCACCTCCCACGGGCGGCGTTATTTTGGGTGCACGTTCGTCAAGCAACCATGTGGCGGCATAATGCGTGTCGGTGATTTTGAACAGCGGCGGCATTGTCTCATAGTCGATGGCAAGGGCATATTCGTTGCGGCAGGCAAAGGCATCGCCTTTGGGCGGGTCAATCAACGTGGGCGGCATACCGGGCAGTGTGTGCAAAACATCCTGCCCTTTGCAAAAAACAGGCAGCGACTGCATCAAACCCCACGTATACGGGTGGCGCGGGTCGTAATACACTTCATCAGCCGTGCCGATTTCCACAATTTTGCCGGCATACATCACAGCCACGCGGTCGGCCACGCGTGCCACAACACCAAGATCGTGTGACACAAGCACTGTGGCCGTGCCGCGCTTTGCTTGAATTTCGCGCAGCAAATCGAGAATTTGCGCCTGAATTGTCACGTCAAGCGAGGTGGTCGGTTCATCGGCAAACAAAATTTTCGGGTCTCCGGCCAGAGCAATCGCCAGTACAGCACGCTGACGCATGCCACCCGAAAAATGATACGGATACAGCGCATAGCGTTCTTGCGGCTGTTCGATGCCCACAAGTTGCATAAGGGAAATTACGCGGTCAAACGTTTCTTTGCGCGAAAGATTGCGGTGATGCACGCGCACCGCCTCGGCAATTTGCCGGCCGATGGGCATGGTGGGGTTGAGCGAAGTCATCGGGTCTTGAAACACCATCGAAAACACACGTCCGCGCAGTTTTCGCATTTCGTTTTCGCGATATTGCGTGATGTCTGTGCCGTCGATGGCGATGCTGCCGGCGTCTATCTTGGCCGTGCGCGGCAAAAGCTTCAGGATGGTTTTGCACAGCACACTTTTGCCACAGCCGGATTCTCCGACAATGGCAAGCACTTCGCCGGCCTTGACTGTGAGCGACACATCGCGCACCGCCTGCACTTTTCCGGCGGGCGTGTCAAAACTGACGGATAAATTTTTAATTTCGAGCAATTCGTTCATAAATCCCTCACGTAGGACAAGGGACTGAAATTTCAGCCCCTTGTTCTGTTATCGCGCTTTATTTTGTAATGGTCCAGTCGCAGACATTCCAAAAAATGCCGACGCCATGGTGTCCCATAACGGTGTCTGCGGCAATGCCCTGCAAGCCGGATACCGCCACATAGTTTGCGTCCACATAGCAGATAAACGCATAGGCCGGATCGTTTGCAAGCGCCGTCTGAAATTCGTCGTAGGCGACTTTTCGAACGGCGGGATCATCGGATTCACGCGCTTTGACGAGAGTTTGGTCGACGGCTTTGTTGGAATAACTGGAATAGTTGCCGCCTTTGTCGGTGCCAAACACTTTATAGGTGTGGTCGTCGGCGTCAAACGGACTGCCCCAACCGATGAGATAGGCAGATTGTCCGCCCCAATCGACTTGAGCGGGAATTTCGACGCTGACGTCAAGGCCGATTGCCTGCAATTGCTGTGCGGCAATTTGTGCAAGGTCGATGCGCACTTGATCGCCCGCACCGACGCTGATGACAAAGCCCATTTTCTCGCCGTTTCGGTAGAAAAAGCCGTCCTCCTGCTTTTTGCAGCCGACAGCTTCTAAAACAGCAACGGCTTTTTCGGGGTTGTAGTCGTAATGTTCTACGGCTTCATGGTTGTAAATATTGCGCTGTAATGGGCCATACGCTTCCATGCCTTGCCCAAGCAAAACGGCATCAATCATGGCCTTGCGGTCAAGACCGTAACATACGGCAGGGATGATGTCGCGATTTTTTTGCCAAAATTCATTGGCGAAATTGAACAAAATACCGCGGTAATCGCTTGTTTGCATATCATAACAGGTGAAGCCGTCCATGGTGGCAAAGTTTTTGGCATCTTTCGGCGTCAGCAGGGCAAGATCAAGCTCGCCGGTTTGCAACTGCATGGCTTTGGCATTGTCATCGGTAACAATTTTAAAAACAATGCTGTCGATTTTCGGCGCACCTTTGAAATAATCATCGTTTTTCACAAGTGTGATGGCCTGTCCTTCATCCCAACTTTCAAGCTTGTAGGGGCCGGTGCCGACAGGATGGCGAAAAAAGTCAGACGACTGCATATCTTCGCCTTCCAGCAAATGTTTTGGCAAAATGGCCATCGCCATATAGTCGATAAAAGCGACGTTTGGCGCAGACAGTTTGAAAGAAACGGTCTGTGCGTCTGTCACGGTGATGCTTTCCACATCTTCAAAGTTTGGCGCGTTTTCAGAGCCATTGTCGGGATTCATGATGGCTTCTATGGTGAATTTTACATCGTCGGCAGTAAACGGCATGCCGTCGTGCCATGTTGCGTTTTCTACAAGATGAAATGTATAAGTATACGTGTCTGCGTCATAATCCCAACTTGTTGCAAGAGAAGGAATGACTTTGTTTTCGCCGTCGTGTGCCGTGAGGCCGTTAAACAGCAGAATATTGATTTCGCCGTGTTCGTCCATGGCGGGGTTGATGCGCGTGTAATCTCCGCTGCCGTAAACAAGCGTGGACGGCGCAATTTTGCCGCTTTCGGCTGCGGCGGAAACAGGGGAGGACGCTGCGGGGCTGCCACAGGCGACAAGGCCGAGCATTACGGATGCGACGAGCAGAAGTGCTAGATGCTTTTTCATGTGTTTTCAAATTCCTTTCAGTGGTGATGCCGACAGGCCGCAAAGCAACAAAAAAAGGCGTATGACTTTTCGTGAAAAAAGTCGTACACCTTCAAAGTATACCTAAATCGTGCGGCATCAGAGCAAATTGTAAATGAAACACTACTGTATTTCTAAATCGGCTTCTGCCAATTTCAATTTCTTATCTCATCATACATAAAACAGGCCTGTTTGTCAAGGGAGATTTCATCAAAGCGTTACTTCCATGCGTGTGCCTTGCGGGAGATTGTCTGTTACGACGATGCTGCCGTGATGCTGTGTCACAATATGTTTGACGATGGCAAGCCCAAGCCCATTGCCGCCCAGTGCGCGGCTGCGCGAAGTTTCCACGCGAAAAAACGATTCAAAAACGCGTTCTTTCAAGGCCAAGGCGTCGGGAATGCCAATGCCGGTATCGGCCACCACAAGCTGTGCTTGCGTGCCATGCTGTGTCATCGTCACGGTAACGTTGCCGCCCTGCACATTGTATTTGATGGCGTTTTGCATGAGATTGAACATGACGCGCTGTAATAAACCGTCGTTACCCGTCACGGACGCATCGCCCGCCAGAACAATTTGCACCTGTTTTGCGCTTGCAAGCGGCTCTAAATCCATGGTGGCCTCCTCGGCCAGTGCACGCAGATTAACAGTTTGGCTCATGTCCATTTCCGCGTGGCTTGTCAGCGCAAGCAGTTCGACGACCAGTGCGGAAAGCCGTGCCGTGTTGTGGCCGAGCGTGTCGATTAAAGCTTGATAGTCAGCATCGGAATGTGTCGACGTCATGTTGAAAACATCCATTTTTGATTGCATGGCCGCAAGCGGTGTACGCAGTTCATGCGCGGCACTTGCGGAAAAGTTTTTCTGCATCAAATAAGCATCGCTCACACGCACTGTCATGTCGCGGATGGCACGCGAGAGCTGTTCGATTTCATCTCCGGTGGCGGTGAGCACAAGCGGCGTCGCAAGCGTGTCGGCGTCGAGCGTCTGCACCTGTTGAGAAAGTTCTTCCAGCGGCATAAGAGCGCGTTTCACAAAAAAGAAAACAAAAGCACCGCCCGTCACAATGACTGCAAACATTGAAAAAACGGCGATGAAATTAAAAGTGCTTTGCGCTTTTATGCCGGAAACGGACGGCTGCAGCTCCATGGCCGGAACAGAAAGTGAATCGGAAGTGGTTTGCGCGGGCGTTGTGGGAATCGCCTGTACGACAATGCGTGATGCAGACAGCGAAATGGCCGTCAACACAAGGCACATCACCGCCAAAACGCACACGGTCATCAGCGTGAGCTTAAAGCGCAAAGTTTGTTGCTTTTTCATGTCTGATTCTCCTTTATTGTGTAGCCCTCGCCGATGATGTTTTGAATGGGATCATATGCAAGCACCGTGCGCAGTTTGCGGCGCAGCGACGAAATATGCACGCGCACGGAGTTTGAAAAAGAGTCTGCGTTGCTGTCCCAAACGTGGTCGAGCAGTTCTTGTTGGCTGATGACGCGCCCTTGATGCAAGAGCAAATATTCTAAAATAGCGGTTTCTTTGGCCGTGAAGCTCACAGTGTGCCCTGCGGCGGTGGCTGTGCGCGACGCGGTATCGAACGCAACATCGCCGCAAGTCAGCACGGCGTTTTCAAGAACTGTTTTGCGCCGCAGCATCGAGCGCACGCGTGCTTTCAGCTCGGCAAAATGAAACGGTTTTGTCAGATAATCATTTGCGCCGACATCAAGGCCGGTGATTTTATCCTCAAGCGACGCGCGTGCCGATAAAATCAGCACATTGGTTTCTTTATCGTATTTGCGCATGTTTTTGAGCACTTCGATGCCGTCCAGTTTCGGCAGGTTTAAATCCAGTACAATCAAATCGTAATCTTCTGCAAAAATCAATGCGTCGGCGGTTTCGCCGTCCTCGCAAAAATCCACGGCATAGCCGTCCAAACGCAAGCCCTCCACAAGCGACTCGCGTAAATCCTGTTCATCTTCCACTATCAACAATCTCATGTGGCAAGCCTCCCTTTGAATCCATTATAACATAACATAATAAAATGCGTGTAAAGATTTTGCGATATTGCACAGCACGTACTAACGCGCGATGATGGGGCATATCTTCAAGAGAGGTGAAGTGTATGCCCATTATAATCGACGCGGCACAGCAACGTAAAATTGACACGGAAGTGAAACTGCACATCAATCAAAAACTGTTTGACGGCGGCATCATCACACAGACAATGTATCAAAACGCGCGAGAAATTATTTTGAAAAAGGCGCACTGATATGGATTTATACACCATACGAAACGCGCTGTGCGGCGGAAAATCCATTTATGA
>JAVXRV010000048.1:0-14166 GCA_036643515.1 Ruthenibacterium sp. | reverse complement strand
AAACCGCGACGAAATGGTCGAGAAGCGTGCCCACGCCGCCGTGGCAACAATGGAATGTGTGCCTTGCCCAAGACAGACCACTTGCTTTGCGCGCTTTAAATAATCCACGGCAAGACGCACCGAATCGCGGTCGAGCAAATGATATGTTTGCAAAAGCGCCTCTTGGCTGACATTGCACGTTTTCGACAGCACATCTTCAAGCGTATCGTTTGCGTTGATGTCACCCGACGTCGTGCCCACGGCCGTCATGCCCGTCACCGGCATCGTCGCTTTTGCCAGTTCCAGTTTAAAATCGTTGAAGCCGTCAAGCTCCAATTTTTTGCAAAAAACAGAAACCGTCGATACCGCCACATCGCAGGCCGCACTCAGCTCGGAAATATTGACATACTGTGCGCTCTTTTTGTGCGCGAGCACATAATCAATAATCTTTTTCTCCGACTTTGTAAATTCGTCATACTTTTGCAGCATGATTTCCAAAATACTATCGTGCATACGTGTTCCCTCACCAATCTATTTATCATTTGCGGTGGTTTCATTATATAGGATACAAACAGAAATGACAATAAAATGACACGATATTTTGAGATTTTATTTAAAATATGGGAAAAGTACCAAAAAATCGAAATGATTTTTGTTAAGTAATAGTATTGAAAAATTATTTCGATTTTAGTACAATATAGTTACAACAGACAAACGCTGTCTGACAATTTCGAAACACAGATAAAAGGAGTAAAAAACATGAAAAAGACAATGGCACTTGTTCTTACAATGCTGATGGCTCTCAGTATGCTGGCAGGCTGCGGCGCAGCTTCCAGTGCACCGGCCTCCACAGCAACTTCTGCACCGGCGGCTTCTGTCGCAACACCGGCAGGGGACGGCACCTTGAAACTCGTTCTCTCCACCACCGACGGTTCTTCCAAAGACGACCAAGTTCCCTCGCCTTGGCTCAACCGCACCATGGCCACCAACCTCATGTTCCGCAGCCTGCTGATCGCAAACAGCTCGCTCACGGAAACATCGCCCGATATGGCTGAAAAATGCGAAATCAGCGAGGACGGCCTCACCTACACCATCACCTTAAAAGATGGCCTCAAATGGAGCGATGGCGAAGCCATCACACCGAACGACGTCATTTTCTCCATCAACACCGCGCTGAAAGCAGCCGTTGTCAACTCCATCTACACCGCCGCTTTCGGCAAAATCACCGACATGAAAGCCGACGGCAATGTGCTCACCATGACACTTTCAACGCCGTATGCCGCCATGAAAGACGTTTTGGCACAGTTCGCAATTTTGCCGGAACACTCTCTCAAAGACGCTGACCCGCTCACCATGGAGTCTGACGCTTATTGGAAAAATCCGGTCACTTCCGGCATGTACGTCATGGACGAACTGAGCGCCGGCAACTATTTCACACTGAAACCCAATGCAAATTATGAAGGCACAGCGCCGAAAATCCAAAAAGTCAACGTTTCCTTTGTGTCCGATTACCTCACCGCTGCACAGTCCGGCAATGCCGACTATGTATTCGGCAATGCCACCGACCTTGTGGACGCCCTCAAAGGCATGGACAATTTCACGGCAAACGAAGTCAACGTTTTGTTCTACAAGTACTTCATTTTCAACATGAAGGGCGTAGACGGCAACCAGAACGAGGCCATGCAGAATGTCGACGTGCGCAAAGCGCTGATCGAAGCCATCGACCGCGCAACGCTTGCCACACTGTATCCGAACGCCACTGTTTTGAGCTCCGGCGTACCCGACAGCTATCCCGCATACAACGGCTTTGCATATAAATTTGACGCAGAAAAAGCCAAAGCAGACCTCACCGCCGCCGGCTATGACATGAAACGCCCGCTGCGCATCTGCTATTACAACAACGACCAAACTTCCATCGACCTTATCAACACGGTTGTCTATTATCTTGAGCAGGCCGGCCTGACCGTTGAAGCAACACTTTCAAACGATGGCACAACAGATTTGTTCACCACACGCGCCTATGATATCGGCTTCAAAGGCAAATCTGCTTTCTCGATTGACGAGTGGTACAGCGAATACATGAGCGGCGACGCCATCTTCAGCAAAATCTTTGGCGGCGACACAGCTTTTGACGCGCTGATTGACCAGCTTTATGCAGCCACCGACGAAACCAAACGCAACGAAGTGCTGAAAGAATTGCAAACCCTCGAGCAGGAAAATGTCTACAAAGTGCCTGTCTTTACCGTCGGCAACTATGTATTCACCAGCAAAAATATCACGCTGCCCGCCGGTGTAGAGTTCTGCAACCCGCTTTATATGTGCGACCTTGATTTCGCCAACTGGGAAGTTGCATAACAACTGAAATTTTTAAGAGAACCCCCTTTTCGTAAAACAGTGCAGGAGGGATGTAGGCCTTGCCCTGCGTCCTTCCTGTTTTTTTCTTGATAGAATGGAGTGAGAGTATGCTCAAATTCGTTTTAAAAAAGCTTCTCATGATGATTCCGATGCTGCTGCTGATCAGCGCGATTGTGTTTTTCGGCTTGCAGTTGACGGGCGTTGATCCCATCAACTTCATGGTCAGCCCCGAAATGCTTTCGGCCAACGCGGGCAACGTGGAAGCACTGCGAGAATCGCTTGGCCTCAATGACCCCATTATCGTGCAATATTTCCACTGGCTTGGCAACTGCCTGCGTGGTGACCTCGGCTATTCTTTCGATGGCTCGTCTATTTCGTCCATCATTGCCGTGCGTCTGCCGTACACATTTGAGCTTGCCGCGTGGTCGCTTTTGTTCTCTGCCGTCATCGGCATTGGCATCGGCATCATTTCTGCCATTCGGCAAAACGGCATCATCGACTATGTCGGACGCGTGCTTGCCGTGCTTGGGCAGGCCGTGCCGCAGTTCTTGGTCGGCATTATTTTAATCGAACTTTTTTCGATTAAACTCGGCTGGTTTCCCTCGGCAAACCGTGTCAGTCCGGGCGCGACCAACGCAGCCTCCGACGCATTTTTCCACCTGTTTTTGCCGGTGCTCACGCTCACCATCGGCATGGTGGCCGTGTTGATGCGTTATGCGCGCAACACCATGCTCGATGTGCTGAACAGCGACTACATCAAAACCGCGCGCAGCAAGGGCATCCCCGAATGGAAAGTGTACCTAAAACACGGTTTTCGCAACGCGATGAAACCCGTGCTTGTCATTTTGGTATTCCGCATTCCCATGCTTGTGGGCGGCTCCGTCGTCATTGAAAGCGTGTTTTCGTATCCGGGCATCGGCCTCACGATGACCAACGCCATCACGTCCGGCGACTACCCGATTGTGCTTGTCACAACGCTGATTATCGCTGCCGCCATGCTCGTTTGCTCGTTCATGGTAGACGTATTCAATGCCTTGCTTGACCCGCGCGTCCGGCTGGGCGAATGAGGGGAGGAATAAGATTATGAGTAACACACAAACTGCCAGCATCAAAGACCAAAACAAAAGCGCAACATCCTCTCTGCTGAAAAAAAATATCCGCAAATTTATGAACAATAAGCTTGCCGTTATTGGCCTTGTCGTCGTTGTTCTGATGATTGTCGCGTGTGTTGTCGGCGCAGTCATTGGCGTGGACTATAACACACCGCAGCTCACGGCCATGAAAAAAGCACCGAGTGCCGAGCATATCTTCGGCACAGACACCATCGGCCGCGATTTGTTCGCACGCGTGCTGTTCGGCGGCTGCTATTCCATCTTAATCGGCGTATTTTGCGCCGTGGCAAGCTCCGTCATCGGCGCGGTGCTCGGTGCCATCGCCGGTTATTTCGGCGGCAAAGTCGACACCTTGCTCATTCGTATTTCCGAGGTGTTTCAAGCGTTTCCGCAGCTTGTGCTCGTGATGATGATTGTGGCCATTTTCAACAAACGCGGCCTTGGCAACTTGCTGTTTATCTTCGTCATCACCGGTTGGATGACGACGTTCCGCATGGTGCGCAATGAATTTATGAGCATCAAAGGCGAAACCTACGTGCAAGTTTGCGAGGCATTCGGCATGAGCAATTCCCGCATTATGTTCAACCAAATTCTGCCCAATGTCATGAGCCCGATTATCGTTTCCACCACCACCAACGTCGCATTTTTCATCTTGCAGGAGGCGGCGCTCTCGTTCATCGGCCTCGGTGTTGCCGACAGCACGCCCACATGGGGCAATATTCTCAACGCGGCAAAATCCATCTCCGTCGTCACCAATCAGTGGTGGATTTGGGTATTTCCGGGTCTTGCAATCACATTATTTGTTCTGGCAATCAACTTCCTCGGCGACGGTCTGCGTGACGTCCTCGATGCGAAGCAACAGTAAGGGGAGGTGTGCAGTATGGATACAAGAGAAATCATTTTAGATGTGAAAAAGCTGAACACCAGCTTCATCTCCGATAAAAAAGAAGTGAAAATCGTCAAAGACGTTTCGTTCCAGCTCAAACGCGGCACAGCGCTTGCGGTTGTGGGCGAAAGCGGCTGCGGCAAAAGCGTCACCATGAACTCCATCATGCGTTTCACCGGCCAAAATGCGCGTGTGAGCGCCGCCAATATCCAGTATAACGGCCTGCATGACGGCAAAATTGAAGAATACCATCTCGAAACCCTCAAAAGCAACAATTGCGCCGAAATGCGCGCACTGCGCGGGCCGGATATGTCCATGGTGTTTCAAGATCCGATGTCCAGTTTGAACCCCGTGTACAAAGTGGGCGACCAAGTGGCAGAGGGCCTCATTCAGCACACCGGCATCAGCAAAAAAGAAGCGCGTGTCAAAGTGCTTGACATGTTCCGCAAGCTCGGCATCCCCGACCCCGAAAGCCGCATCGACTGCTATCCGCATCAGTTTTCCGGCGGCATGAAGCAGCGTGTCGTCATCGCGATTGCCATGATTTGCAACCCCGAATTGATTATCTGCGACGAGCCGACCACGGCGCTCGACGTCACCATTCAGGCGCAAATTATGGAATTGCTCAAAGGATTGCAGCTCAACGAGGGCAAATCCATCATCTTAATCACCCACAATATGGGGCTTGTGGCCGAAATGGCCGACGCCGTCTGCGTCATGTACATGGGACGCGTGGTGGAATTCGGCTCCATTGAGGACATTTTCGACCGTCCCGCCCATCCGTATACCAAAGCACTTTTGCGCAGTGTGCCGGTGCTCGGCCTTGCCGACGGACAAAAGCTTGAAACCATTCCCGGCATCACGCCAAACCCCGCCGACTTAAAGGGCGGCTGCGAATTTGCAGACCGCTGCCCGAATTGCACCCCGCGCTGCAAAGAAAAAGACATTCCGACGTTTGAAATCGCAGAAGGGCATCGCGTGCGCTGCCTGCAATATGATACCTTCACGGAGGTGGACTAAGCTATGAACGACAAAAAAGAAGTTATATTTGAAATTAAAAATCTGCAAACATGGTTTCCCATCACCAAAGGCGCGTTTAAAAAAGTGGTGGGGCATGTCAAGGCGGTCGACGATGTTTCCCTCACCGTGTATAAAGGCGAAACGCTCGGCATCGTGGGCGAGAGCGGCTGCGGCAAATCGACGTTCGGCAAATCCGTCATGCTGCTTGAAAAACCGACAGGCGGCGAAGTGCTGTTCAATTATGACGGCGAAATGAAAGACATCACGAAATTCAGCAAAGAGGAAACGTTTAAATTCCGCCGCCGTGTGCAAATGGTGTTTCAAGACCCGTATTCGGCACTCAATCCGCAGAAAAAAATCTACACCTCTTTTGAAGAACCGCTTTTGGTTCACGGTGTCAAAGACCAATCTTCGCGCGAAGATGTCATGCAAAAAGTGCTGAAAATGGTCAACATTCAGCCGGATTATCTCATGCGCTATCCGCACGAATTTTCCGGCGGGCAGCGTCAGCGTTTGTGCATTGCGCGTGCGCTTGAAGTCATGCCCGATGTGCTCATTTGCGACGAACCGGTGTCGGCGCTCGACGTTTCCATTCAGGCGCAGGTGCTCAATTTGATGAAAGACATTCAAAAAGAGATGAACCTCACCTATCTTTTTATCGCGCACGATTTGTCGGTGGTACAGTATATGTCCGACCGCATTGTCGTGATGTATCTCGGCAAAATTGTCGAGGTGGCAGATTCCCGCGCGCTCTATGACGAGCCGCTGCACCCCTACACCAAAGCTTTGCTCTCGGCCATTCCGGTGCCCGACATTCACCTCACCAAAAAGCGTCAGGTGCTCGAGGGCGAAGTGCCCAGCCCGATTCATAAGCCGACCGGCTGTGCGTTCCACAACCGCTGCCCGAACTGCATGGAAATTTGCAAAACCGTTGACCCCGTCACCGTTCATCGCGGCAAAGAAGGGCACACCGTGGCCTGCCATTTATACGACGAAAAATAGGAGAACACCGCATGCAGCTCACAAAAACTTCTTCCTGTGACGTGTTTGTCGCCGGCGCGGGCATTGCGGGCATCATGGCGGCCATTGCGGCCGCCGAGCGCGGAAATTCCGTTATGCTCGCAAGCGCGTCCGCCATTTTTTCCGGCTCCAGTTTTTATCCCGGCACATGGGGGCTTGGTTTAATCGGCCCCGAAAACGCGGCAGACGAAGAAGACTTGACGCAAACGATTCTAAACGTCGGCTGCGGCATGGCAGATGAAACGATGGTGCGCACTTTTGTGGGCGGCATCACGCCCGCCATTGACCGCGTCAAAGCCATGGGCGTCAAGCTCAAACAGGCGCAGGCACAAAACGAAACCGATTTTATCCCTTGTTTCGACCATAAACACCGCGCGTGGAACGGCATTTTAGCCGACAGCGCCCGCGCGGTGCTGGGCGAACGCATGGACGCATTGCACATCAAGCGCATGCCAAACTGCGCCTTGCTCGACATCACCACCACCGAAAACCGCGTCACGGGCGTGCTTGTCAAAACGCAAAACACGCTCGCGTGGCACGGCTGCAAAGCACTTGTGCTTGCAACAGGCGGCTATGGCGGCCTGTTTGAACGCCGCCTCACCACCGACGACGTCGGCGGCATGGGGCAGTTTTTGGCGCTCAAACACGGCTGTAAGCTCGTCAATATGGAGTTTATGCAGATGATGCCGGGCTATGTTGCGCCATGCACAAACATTATTTTTAACGAAAAAACCTTCCGCTACACCGCCTTGCACGACGCAAACGGCGCGGACATTCTCGCAAATTGTCAAGACGAAGCCGCCTTGCTCGCGCAGCGCGGCACCTATGGGCCGTTTACGTCGCGCCTCGCGTCCAAAAAAGTGGATTTCGCCATCGCAAACGCAGGTGCCGTCACGGTCACATACAGCCGAGAGATGCAAGAGCATATGCCCGAATTTATCAAAACGTATTTCGACTGGCTGCTCGAAAAAAAGCACCTCACACCCAAAGACCCCATTCAAATCGCCTTTTTTGCGCACGCGGCAAACGGCGGCATTCAAATTGCGCCCGACACGTCCACCCCACTGCGCGGCTTGTTCGCATGCGGCGAAGTGACCGGCGGCATGCATGGTGCCGATCGCATCGGCGGCCTCTCCACGGCAAACGGCCTCGTGTTCGGCCAAAAAGCGGGCAAAGCGGCGGCAGAATATGCGCAAAACGCGCCGCAAAGTAAAGCGGACGAAACGCACACGGCAGAACTGTATGCGTTTTCCGATACGGCCAATCTGCGCGCGCAAATGCGTGCAATCATGTCACAATGCGGCATGGTATTGCGCACGGAAACGGCGCTGCAAAACGGCATCAAAGGCCTTGCCGCGCTGCAAAAACAGTGCGCAAAACAGCCGACCGACGATGTGCAAAAGGCCGCCGATGCCCGCGTGCTTGAGGCACAGCTCGCGCTTGCCATCTGCATTTTAAAGGCCGAAACTTTGCGCCGCGAAAGCCGCGGCTCGCATAATCGCAGTGATGCGCCGATTCAAAATGAGGCGTATCATCATCCGATTATCATTCAAAAACAGGGCGACGTACTCTGTTTTACAGGAGGTGCAGGATGACCCCGCAAACTTTATCCGCATACGAAACATATCGCGGTACCAATCCCTGTCCGGCTGATTTTGACGCATTTTGGGCGCAGCGCAAAGCGGAAGCCATGGCGTGCCCGCTCGCGTATACGTTCACCGATTGCGCCATCAAAGGTGCGCAACACAGCGTTTTTCAAGAACTGCATTTCACGGGCATCGACGGAGCAAAACTCTATGCAAAATATATTCGCCCAAACACAAACAGCGATGTTCCGCTTGTTTTGCAGTTTCATGGCTATCCCGGTGCCACACGCAGCTGGCTTGAACTTGCGTCGTTTGCAGGGCTCGGCTGTGCCATGCTCGCGCTCGACTGTCCCGGACAGGGCGGCCTCAGCGAGGACAAAGGCGGCTATCAAGGCAGTACCGTCAGCGGCCACCTCATCGCGGGATTAGACGGTGCACCGCAGGATATGTACTATGTCAAACTGCACCAAAACATCATGATTCTCTGCCGCATTGCGCAGGAAATAGACGGCATCGACCGCACAAAAATTTCCGTCAACGGCGGCTCGCAAGGCGGCGCATTGGCGCTTGCGTGCGCGGCGCTCAACCCCGAAATCATTCACAAAGCCGCCATTTTATATCCGTTCCTCAGCGATTATCAAAAAATATGGGAAATGGACGGCGACGTCATTCCCTACGAAGGCTTGCGCTATTACACGCGTTGGTTTGACCCGAAAGGGGAGCGCACCGCCGAAATTTTCACGAAACTCGGCTACATTGACACGCTCAATTTCGCGCATCTTGTCCGCGCACAAACGCTGTTTGGCACCGGCCTCAAAGATGTGTGGTGTTTGCCCGTCACGCAGTACGGTGTGTATAACAACTTGCAATGCCGCAAAAAACATGTCGTTTTTCCCGATTTCGGTCACGAAGAAATTCAAGCATTCGATGACATGCTGCTTTCGTTTTTCGCAAAGGAGGGCTTGTAAATGGCTGACGTAAACATGCTCAATGCACTCCAAAATTTCCGTGGCAATACACAATGCCCTGCCGATTTCGCCGCATTCTGGCAAAACGCACGCCCGCACACAGTAGCAAACCTTTCCGTCACCGCCGACGAAACGGCCGGCGACACGGTCTTTTCCACCGTGCACTATGCGGGCATTTTGCAAAACACGGTCACCGCGCGTTATCTTACCCCAAAAACCGAAAAACCACGTGCCATCGTGCTCGATTTTCACGATATCAGCCGCGCGGCACGCGGCGCATTTTATCTCGCACGCTATACGGCCATCGGTTGCAGTGTGCTTGCGCCAAATGCGTTTTCGCCCGCGGCACAAGGCGGATTTTCAGTTTGCGGCCACGAAAAAGCGCCGCAGGATTTCCTCTTTTACAAGGTATTTGCGGAGGCACTGCTGGCGGCGGCCGCCGCACAGCAATTGGCGGGCGATGTGCCGGTTTACGTCAGCGGCGAGGGACTGGGCGGCGCAATGGCGCTTGCGGTGGCGGCGCTTGGGCCAAACGTTACAAAATGCACGGTGTTAAATCCGCTTTTGGCAGATTACCGCACCGTGTGCGAAACGGGCGCTGATGTCGGATTTTACGCGTCGCTTCGCAATTATTTTCGCAATTTTGACCCATTGCATCAAACGGAAAACGCCTTTTTTGCGCATCTTGATTATCTCGACACGGTCAATTTTGCGGCGCAAATCCAAGGCGAATTATTGCTCGGCACCGGCCTTTTAGACGATGTCGCGCCCGTCAAAACCCAATATGCGGTGTTTCATCGCGCCGCCTGTGAAAAAACGCATGCCGTATTTCAAAAATACGGACACGAACGCATCAATTTTTATGAGAACGACGCCCTCAACTTTTTGTTGAAAGCTTAAACGAAAGGTGCATTTTATGATTTACATAGAATTGTCAGAACTTGCGCAGTATCACGGTTTTTCAGCCAATTTAGACACGGCGCTGCGCTATTTGGAGTCGCACGATTTTGCCGCGCTCACCAAAGGCCGCAACGAAGTGGACGGCGACAATGTCTACATCAACCGGTTCGACTATACCACCATGCCTGAGCAAGACGCGTTTTACGAAGCGCACGAATATTATGCCGACATTCACGTATTGCTGTCGGGCGAAGAAAAAATTCTCGTGGCAAATGCCGCCACTTTAACGGAAACCGACCGCGATGCGGCGACGGATTTCATCGGATATGAGGGCGACGCGGAGGCTGTTTTCAACATGCAGCCGCAAAAAATTCTGATTGTTTTCCCAAACGAAGCGCATAAGGTCAAAGTGCAGTTGCACGAGGCCTGTGCCGTACAAAAAGCCGTTATGAAAGTAAAAATATAAGAGATGGAGCAAAAAAACATGAGTAAAATTGAAAAGTATCAAGGAATTATCCCCGCATTTTATGCCTGCTATGACGAAAAAGGCGCAGTCAGCGCCGAAGGCGTGCGCGCATTGACGGCACATTTGATTGCAAAAGGCGTCAAAGGTGTGTACGTGGGCGGTTCTTCCGGCGAATGTATTTATCAAAGCGTCGCAGACCGCAAACTGACGCTCGAAAATGTAATGGCCGTTGCCAAAGGCAAACTCACCGTGATTGCGCACGTTGCGTGCAACAACACCGCCGACAGCATTGAGCTTGCCGCCCATGCCGAAAGCCTCGGCGTCGACGCCATTGCCGCCATCCCGCCGATTTATTTTCATCTGCCCGAATATGCCATTGCCCAATATTGGAATGACATTTCCGCCGCCGCGCCAAACACCGATTTCATCATCTACAACATTCCTCAGCTTGCCGGCACGGCGCTCACCATGCCGCTGTATGCCGAAATGCTGAAAAATAAAAACGTCATCGGCGTGAAAAACTCCTCCATGCCGGTGCAGGATATCCAAATGTTCAAAGATGCCGGCGGCGCAGACCGCGTGGTATTCAACGGGCCGGACGAGCAACTGTGCAGCGGCCTTGTGATGGGCGCAGACGGCGGAATCGGCGGCACATATGCCGTGATGCCCGAACTGTATCTTGCCATTTATAAATTTGTCAGCGCGGGCGAAATTGCAAAAGCGCGCGCCGTGCAGTACGAGGCCGACCGCATTATTTATGCGCTGTGCGCCTGCAAATGCAATTTGTATGCCGCGATGAAAGAAGTTTTAAAACAGCGCGAAGGCTTGCAGCTTGGCAGTGTGCGTCTGCCGCTCACAGCACTGTGTGATGCGGATATGTCGCAGATTCACACCTGCATTCAAATGATTGACGCCGCCGTCAAAGCACTGTAATATAGCGAAAGGCCGCCAAAATTGGCGGCCTTTTTTTTAATTTTGATGAATGGTCGCGTGCAGCAGCCAATAAACGGCCGTGCATAATAATACAACACAAAAGACGATGGTGCAAAGGGGCAGCAAATCCGGCAAGTGAATCGCCTGTAAAAATGCCGCCGTGCCGTTGACCGCGCGTCCAAGCAGGGTAGAGGTGTCGCCGCTTTTGAGCAGATGCGAAATGCTGTTGCCGAACAGCATCGGCACGAAATATACAATCCAAAGAATCCAAAATATTTTGCTGCCATAGCGCTGAATGCCTGCGCCAATCGTTAAACCAATCAGCAGTGCGCCGGCGAGAATCAGCAGACCCCAGTGGAGGTGTTGCAACGCAAACGGAAGAACGGCATCGTTTAAATCAAGCGACAAGTGCGCAAAAAACAGCCTGCGAATGCCCTCGCTGACAAGCGCAAGAATGCCAAGCAATGCCATGGCACAAAGCATTTGCGCAAATGCGACGAGAAATGCGCACGGCAGATACCATTTGCGTGTGCGGCTCATGCTGATGGACAGCTCAATGCCGATGGAATAGTAATAAAATCCATATACCAGCGCCACCCACTGCAAGATGATATAGGCGAAAATGATGCCAACCGGCGCATAGGTATCCACCTTGCCAATGAGCATGAAGGCATCGCCGAGGAGTTCTGCCGCAAGCCAAACCGCGGCGGTAATGATGCAAAGTTGGTGCAAGCTCATGGTATTGCAGCGCCATTCGCGGCGCAAATTGTTGATGAATGTTTTCATTTTAATCCCTCACAGTCAAGTTTCGCATCAAGAACCCACTGATGGCAGACAGTGCGGCAGTGAGCGCAAGACATGCGCCAATCAGCAAAAAGCTGTTGGTGAGCAGCGCGTTTACGATGGCGGAGACAATCGACAGCCAGTTGTGGCGGCTCACCATAAAAAAGCCGATGACCGCGCCAAAAAGGCCGCATAAAATCAAATACACCACCATGCCGATTTTGCCGTATCGCAAGCAGACAAAGCCAAGGTTTTCGCCGACGGTGTGCGTGAGCAACACGGCGAAGAAAAAGAGAATCACCGCATTGGTCGACAGCGGTATCATGGTGCCGAACACAAGATGAAACAGCCAAAGCGCGGCGCCGGCGGCAACAAGATGCAGCAGTGCGCTGATGAGTTTCATCACCTGTAACCCCATAAAATTGGCTTTGCGTGTGCTGCTCATCGAAACGGCAAGCGGCAGATAAATACTCGTTAAATTGATGGCGATGCCAAGGGTGAGAAGCGGCGCAGCAAAAACGTAAATGAGCGTAGCGCCCATGCCGGCAAGGACATAATCTTGCGCCGCAGAAGTGATTGCACTGTAAAGCACAAGCCCAAGCGCCACCACCGGCAAAGAGGCCACACCTTGCAAAACCGGCCAGAGAAAAAAGCGAATACTTTTACGCATGAGGCGTTTCCTCCTTGGTCATGGCGACGAACGCTTTTTGCAAGCTCATGCCGCTGACACTGACGTCCGCCTCGCCGATGGCAGCCGTGACGGCGACGGCATCTGCACGCACGCAAACGGATTTGCTGCGCCCGAAGCTTTCGCTGTGCACAATTTCCATGCCGCGCACAATCGCGTCCACAACATCGTCTTTGCCGGATATCACATGAAATTTCGAGAGAAATTGCTCGGTGTTTTCCTGTGCGATGATGTCGCCGTGGTCGACAAAAATAATTTCTTCAAACACGGTGGCGGCTTCTTCGATGATATGCGTGGAGATGAGAAACGTGCGGTTTGTTTCGGTGTAATCGGCGAGTAAAAAATCGTAAAATTGTTCGCGGGCAACGACGTCCAGTCCCGCCACCGGTTCATCCATCATCGTGATGGGCGCACGGCTTGCGAGCGCAATCACAATCGTGAGCATGCTCAGCATGCCTTTGGACATTTTGCCAACTTTCTTTTTGGGGTCAAGCCCAAATGCTGTCACAAGTTTTTGCGCATAATCAGCGTCCCAACGCGGATAATATGCCGACGCGGCACGCAGGTATTCTTTGCCCTTGAGTGTGTTTTGGCCGAACAGCAGCGTGGTTGGAATTTCGCGCGAGAAGCAAATTTCATCAAGCGCTTTTTGGTTTTCCCACACGGGCGCGTCACCGTAAGCAATGGTGCCGCCGCTCGCCGTGTTTTGCGCCGCCAGAATGCTCAAAAGCGTGGTTTTGCCCGCACCGTTGCGACCAATCATGCCATAAATTTTGCCCGGTGCAATCGTGAGATTGACGCCGTGCAGCACCTCGGTTTTGCCGTATATTTTGGTGAGGCTGTCGCCTGTAAGTGTTTTTCCATGTTTTTTCTCCTCATTTTTAAGCGTTTTCGGCGCTGTTTTGTATCATCGCAATCAGTTCTTCTTTTGTGATAGAGAGTGCGGCGGCTTCTGCCAAAAAGCCTTGTACATAGGTATCGCAGAACACTTTTTTGCGTTTTGCGCGAATTTTTTCTTTGCTGCCGCTTGCCACAAACATGCCGATGCCCCGCTTTTTATACAAAATCCCTTCATCGACCAGTAAATTGATGCCCTTTGCCGCCGTTGCCGGATTGATTGCAAAAGCTTTTGCAAGCTCGTTGGTGCTGGGCGTTTGTTCTTCCTCGCACAAAATATCGCGTAGAATTTGTGTTTCAAGCATTTCTGCAATTTGCAGATAGATGGAGGTTGATTGATTTAAGTTGCCATCCAATTTTGTTTCACCCCGCTTTGTTGGTTCATTACTTATGTAACTAACTATAATACCCAAAAAGACAAAAGTCAAGCCTCTTTGCAAAAAAATTTGCAAAGAGGCTTCTGTTTTTATTTTTGTGCCATTTCTGTTGGTGCAAAAGCGGACGTTGCCGCTGCCTTTTACACCAAGCGGCCGTATAATTTTGTCAAATTAAACATTGTCGCTGCAAGTTCCT
>JAVXRV010000047.1:0-14262 GCA_036643515.1 Ruthenibacterium sp. | reverse complement strand
CTGTTGACAATAAATATCTTGCCGTTATATTGACTGATGCCCGGCACGGTGATTGTGCCGCCGCTTGTGAGTGTTCCGCGCCAAAGTTCCTTGATTTCGGTCGGGCGGGCATTGGACAGGCGTGCATCATTGCTTTTGCAGAATGCCGTGCTGTCCAAATTATCCAAAGTGTTGGCGTTTCCGGCGCTGTTTGCGTAGTTGACGCTGAAATTGGACGGATTGTAAACATAGCAATCGTTGGCGCTGTTGCCGCCCCACAGCCAACTCGGTTGGCCGCCTTGCCCCGACCAATACCAGTTTTTATTGCAGGAGGCGCTTGTGGGCACTGCGCCGATACTGGACGGTGTTACGCTTGAAATCGCACTGTTTATCATCTGCATTACTTTGTTTTTGAGATAGCGCACGCCGTTTAAACCCAAAAATCGAAAGGTCATAACGGCCTCCTTATGACGCGAAAATGGTGTCGATTTCAGCGTTGGTAATCTCTGCCATTTCCGATTCTTTTACATAACCGCTCAAATCCACGTCCGTTTGGCCGATGTGCTCCCATTTGGCGTTAATCCACGCCCATTCGTCATATACGTCGTTCGATGCGCCCGATTTCGGCAGCAGATAAATGTGATTGCTTTTTTGGTTTTCCGTGGGCAAAGTCGTCACAATCACAAAGCTGAATGTCGTCACGCCCGCGATGGCGCTGTTGATGGAATTGCTGACCTGTGCACCGGTCTGGTAGGTGCTGTCGTTTTGCAGTTGGCTCACTTTCGTCGGTACAACGGCTGTTTTTGCGTATGGCGCAAGCGCATTTGCAAGCTCTGCGGCCGTGGTGACGTCGGTCGGCACGGTGATGGAAACGAGTTTTCCGCTTGGCGTGAGCGTTGCGCCGTTGACTTTGACGCCCTCAATCACGTTGACCTGCGCGTTTGCGGCCACGCCGTCGAGCTTTGTCTTGTCGGCGGCAATCATGAGGCCGTTGGCGCTTGTGGTGACGGCAGAAAGGCTTGCTTTGCCGTCGAGCGCGGTTTTGACGGCCTTGTTTTGAATGGCGTTTGCGGACGTGCCCGAGAGTGCCGCGTCCACCGTGACGTTGGTTGCGCCGGCGGCGATGCCGGAAAGTTTGGATTTTTCGGCGGCGGTGAAATCGCTTTCCGAAAGGCTTTTGCCGGAGATTTTATCCACTTTGGTGTCAAGTTTGCCTTTGAGAAGCTGCCAAAAATAGAGAAGTTTGTCTTTGCTGACCCATGTTTTCATAGCCATGTTCATTCCTCCTAAGAATTGAATATTTGTAGAATTTCTTCGTTGGTGATTTCGCAGTTTTCGTCCACAGCACCGATGTTTTGCGGTGTGATGCCGAGCTGTGCCGAGGATTGGTTGCCTCTGAGTTCCACGGTGTTAATCTGCGGCTTGTGCGTGAGTTTTTCATAGTTTTTGGTGCCCTCTATGACGGGCGCGGCCACGCCGAGTTCCACCGGTGCGATGTCGACCGACACCTCAAGCGTTATCATGCAAAACACCCTCTTTCAAGATGCGTGCAAACGGCACGGTGACGATGCTGCTTGCGAATGCTTCGTCCTCATTTGTGATGCCGCGCAGCTGAATTTCGGCGTCATACGCGCCAAACAGCAGCGTTTCGGCCTGTGTGAGGTGTATTTGCAGCATGTTTTCGGCAAAAACGAGCGCCGCGCCTGTTTTGTCGAGCGACACCGCGCCTTGTTTGAGCGTGACGCAAAGCGTTTTGCATGCGGCAGGATTGACGCCGGTCACGCGCAAAAAAAGTGTCGGGGTAGTTCCTCTTGTGATAGACATCATTTTCCCCCTTATTTGTATCGCTGAACGATAACTTTTGGCTCTACTTCTCCGCACTGTACGGAAATATCGCCGGCAGACAATGTCGATTCGCATTGTATTTGTTTTCCGTTCACCAGCACCGCAGCAACAAAGCAGTTGTTTTGATTGCATTGGCTCGGATAATAAAAGGAGCGTACGCCGATGACGCTTTCGCCGCCGGTTTGCGGCTTATACACTGCCTCCACCGGCGCATATGCGTCGAGTGCCGCGTGGCCGCTGCAAGACATCGCCTTTGCCACCGGCAAATCTTCGGTGGCATCCACCTTAAAATTGACCGCGCCGACGACGGGAGAATCCCAGTTTGCATAAATCATGCCCGCTTTATAGCCAAGCAGCCGGTCGGCGGTTACGGCGCTTGCCATGCGACTGACGGGCACATTGCTTTCGTTCCCCGTATACATTGTGCCATCTTTTGCGATGGCGATTTCTCCAAACGGCAGCGCGGTCGGTTTTTTTGCAGCGCCCGTTTGCCTGTAATGTTTGATGTTTCCTTGTTTTGCCATTAGTACGTCCCTCCGTCTAAATTCAGTTGTGGCACGGCGGCATCGTCGAGCAAAAGCAGACGATTGGCGCACGCGGCCGTCCATCTTGTGCCGTCTTGCACAAGCGGTGAGGCAATTTCGGCGCAAACGTCCTGCAATACCGCCATGCCCGCACGATTTTTAAACTGCAAACGCAGTTTGCCGTCTGCCTCGTTTGGCACAAGGTCTTTAAAGATTTGTGGCAAAAAGTCCACCTCCCAGTGTGATGCCAAGGCGCGGCAAGTTGGCTTGCTGTGCCTGTAAATTTTGTGCGAGGACGACGATGCCGCTCTCGATACGGTTTGCTTGCGCCGCCGTCCAAATGGGGCCGTTTTCACGCACGCGCACCACAGGCGGCTCTTTGTGCCAGCCGGTTGCCTGTTCCAGTGCCGTCAACGCGTCCGCCATGTCGTTCCAAAACGGCGCTGTCGCCCAATCGCTGTTTGTGTATTCTTTTTGGTTGCGCTGTGCAACATCAAGATAGAGCGGCTTCGCTCTGTCTGCAAGTACGGCAAGGTTGCCCTGTATGCGTGCCGCGTCACCGGCCAGCGAAAAGCCGTCTTGC
This sequence comes from Ruthenibacterium sp., assembly GCA_036643515.1. Classification (GTDB taxonomy): domain Bacteria; phylum Bacillota; class Clostridia; order Oscillospirales; family Ruminococcaceae; genus Ruthenibacterium. The sequence continues at coordinate 11,331 of JAVXRV010000047.1, read as the reverse complement.
GGTGTCCAGTTGGTTTTTGGTGTCTGCCACATCAGTAAGTCCCACCGTCCAAACTGCCTGCGCTTTCGGCATATGCCACACGTTTTGTGCTGTCTTGCGTATTTTCAGCGTTTGCAAGCCCAATTTGTGCCTTGGTGACATGATGCGGATTGCCTTTTTCGGCGGCATGTGTTTCGGCATTTTTGGCTTTATCCACCATGCCGTCGCCGTCTTTGTCATACACGCTTTTCAGCATATCGCCGTTGCCGGTGGTCGCGATGCGGCTATCTACATACTCTACCACGGCGGCATCGGCCTGCGTTTTGGTGTAAGCGCCGGTTTGTGCCGCGGTTATTTTATGCGGATTTTGCGCCGTGCAGTGCGCGGTCATTTCCGTATGCGAAAGTTTTTCGCTGTCAAGCTTTGCGGTTTTGGCGTCCAGTGTGCCAAGCAGTGTATCTGCCGTCACAAAGTTTGCATTCACATCACCAATGTCTGCCGCGTCTGCCGCGTCTGGCAAATAAAATCGATACTGTGCGCTATATTGCATATTCATCCCTCCGTTTCAAAATCAATTTGCCCGCCAAACTGCCGTCAAACATTACTTCGTTGGCAAGCAGACGCATGGCGCTTGTGGGCGCAAACAGCGTTTCGGCATGCAGTAAGTCGAGCGGTTCAAGTTCCGGATTGCCGGCCGTTTGCAGTGTGTACGTCGTGCGCAACAACAGATAATCGCGCACCCATGCCGCCACTTTTTCGGCGTGTTGCGGGGTGGTAATCAGCGCATTTTTGATGTGCTCCACCGCGCCGTTTTCGTCTGCATTTGCCACGGCCGCCGTCACTTCCATGGTGGCGGACGTGAGTTTTTTGCCCGCAATCAGCAATTGTGCTGTGCCGTTCCCTGTCAGGGTGATGTCTGCGGCTGCAGCATATGGCGTAAATGCAGCGACTGTCGCGCCTGTCACGGTGGCGGTGATTTCTGCCGCCGCGCTGTACGTGACATGCAGGTGCAGTGTGCCCTGCACGGCATAGCTTGCCTTGTGCAGCTCGGTTTGCTTTTCTTCCGGTGCATACGCGATGGCCGGACAGATAACGGCTGCGAGTGTATCAATTTTTTCGACACACGGTTCTGCGCGTTGCAGGCCGAAATCGAGCATTACACCGCTGTCTTTTGTTGGTGGCGGCAAGATACACACGTTGCCCGCACGGTCGCAATAAAGGGCGCAGCAGCCGGCATGGGCGATGAGCTGTAAGCATTCGCGCTGTGATAAAATGGGCAGTGGTGCGGAGGTTTTGATGTTTTTCAGTCCCTCCCACAGCCGCCACGGTGTTTCGCTTGGCGTAATTTGCGGCAGCGGTGCAGCGGTGAGCACGTCGGTGGCAAGTGCGTACAGCGTTTTTTCCTGCGCGGCGTATACGCCTTTGCTGTATGTCCCTGTGAGCAGCGACAAGGCATCTTCGGCCGCAAATTCGGCAAACATTCCATCGACCGACGGCTTTGCCGTCAAGTAATATCGTCCCGCGTTTATCCACTCGGTATAGCCGCCTTTTGTCAGCGCGCCCCATGCCGCCAGCGCCAGTGCGCTCCAGTTTTGCCCTGCCACATCGCCCCAAGAAAGCCCACCGGTGAGCCATTGCCCAAACTGCACTTGTACCGGACTGTGCTGCTCTACAAAGCGCCACACACCGAGCGGATTGTCGGGGTTATACAGCGCGTTTTCCGTGCCCGTTAAGGTGTTGCGGTTGATGGCCGAAAAGCGCACACTTCCGTTTGACAGCCGCCGCATAATGGGGTCTATCTCCTGTTTTTGCGTCACGCTGCGCAAGTTTTTCGCCGTGAAAAGAATCCCCTCGCCGAAAACAAGCTGCTGCAAGCGCGCACGGCGATGCGGCCTATCTGTTTTCAAAAACGTGAGTTCAAGCCGGTCAAAGCGCGTGAGTTCCTGCCGAAAGCAAAAGCATACCGCATCGGGAGAAATCATTTTATCACATAAAATCACCTCCTCCTGCCACGCACGCACACGCATTTGCGCTATTTTTTCGTTTGCCACGGCGTCAAAAGTGAACTGTAAGCCGGGCACGGTGTGCCGTTTGGTGAAGGTCAGCGTAATGCACGGCGGCGCGGCAAATGTGCCGTCTGCGCCGGAGCATTCTGCCGAAAGATATCCCTCCGGCAGCAGCGGCATGCCGCTTGTCTGTAGCGGCGGCACAAGCGCACTGCCGTCTAGTTTCAGCCGTCCCGGTTCAAACGATGCATAGGTTTTTACCGGCACGGAAAGGCTGGTCATCATGGCCGTGCAATTGCTGTAAACGCTCTCGTGCGGCGCGTGCGCCGTGGCGGTGGCGGCGGCATCCGTGTCGACGATACCAAGCGAAATGCGACAATCTGCCTTGCCGAGCAAGCGTTTTTGCATCTCTTTGCGATAAGGCGTGCTGACGGTTTGCATCACACCACCCCACAGTCGATGACATTGAACGCCGCGCCGGTGTAATAGGCCGGCACGCCGGTTTTTCCGTTGACGTGCGCGGGATTTGTTTTCACGTCGCCGAGATAAAACAGCCTTGTTTGCCACATACCGAGATTGTGATTAAAATAGTGACAGTAGAACGTGAAATGTCCGTTTTCAAACCATCGATTCAGCGCCCACCACGTGTCACACGGCATCACATCCCACGCCATGTTTTGTTTATCAAGGCTTCTGCCCACCATTCTGCCCACCATTTCGCCCCGCGCGTTGCGTGCCGCGTCCACCATGCGCGCCGTTTCAAAACACGCACCGCCCACGGTGGGATACGGCACGGCAATGTCGTACTGCGCGGCATTTGTGGCGGGCGATGCGCCGAGATAGAGAAATTTTTCGTTGCTTTTATCAAGTAGCATCGGCGAAAACACCTCCGATTGCCATGCCGCGTTCGGCTTTAATTTTGAGCATGGTGCGGTAAAATACATTGCCGTCGAGCGCCAGTTCTACCGGCTGATTCGCCTCAAATTTGCCCATGCTCTCTGCCGTTTCCTCCCGCAGAATTTGCCGCAACAGCTTTTCGGGTGTTTCAAGGTTGCGCCCGTTTTTCTGGTCGCCGAGCACGGCCAAAAATTCGGCATTCGGCGGCAGCACAGCACCCTTTGCAAGACGCGGAATTTGCGGTGCGCTCACGCTCGGCAGGCTGACGCCAAAACTTTGTCCGCCATACACAGGCACCCATTTTGGGATGGTGACGTGGATGGTGTTGAGCGCGCGCACCACGCCGTTGATGCCATATGCGACACCGCGCACCAGTGCGTTGACGCAGTCGATGATGGTGTTGACAGCACCTTTCAGCAGGCCGACAATGGCGTTCCACACGCCGCCGAAGATGCCTTTGATGCCCTCCCACGCACGCGCCCAGTCGCCGGTAAACACACCGGCCAAAAACTCCATCAAGCCGCGCAATGCGCCTAAAATGCTGCCGACGACATCGGCCACAACACCCACTACGCCGCCGATGATGCCCGACAGCACCGTGATTACTTTTGCAATCACAGGCCCGAACGTGGACACCATAAAGGTGATGAACGGCAGTAAAATCTGATTCCACAGTGCGAGCAATGCCACGCCCACCTCTGCCAAAAAGGCAGTTACATTTTGCCACAGCGGCGCAAGATGGTCGTTCCACAGCGTTTGCAGCGCCGCGCCGATGCCCGCGAGAACCGGCTGAATCACCGTGGTATACAGCGTTTCAATCAGCGCGATGATTTGGTCGACAATGCCCATGAAATTTTCAATGAGCGCCGCGCCGTATGTTTGCCACGCGAGTGCAATGGACGCACAAATGTCGGTAAACACCTGCTGTAAAAATTGCAGCGCGGGTAAAATCAGCGTGTTGACGGCATCTTGAATCAGCGTGCAGGCGAGGACAAAACCCTTTGCGAAAACGTCGATGGCGGCGGTGGCGATGGTGGCGAAAATCGGGGCAAATGTGGTGGAAAACGTGTTGACGATGCCCGGCACAAACACGTTGACAAGATAATCCCACAGTGGCCGCAGCGCGTTATCCCACAGCGCGTTTGCCGCAAGTTGCATCTTGGCAAACGCGGCGGTGAGCGCCGCGCCAATTTGCGAAAACGCAGCCTGCCATGCCAGAATCGTCGGCGCAAATAAGATGCGCAGCCGTGCTTCGAGCGCCGTAAATGCCGCGAGTGCACGTTCGGCAAGCTGTTCGAGCGCCGACACCTCCTCCTCGGCCTCCTTTTTGGCGGTGCTTTTTTTACCGCTGCCTTTTTTACCGCCGCCTTTGCCGCCGCTGCCCTTTTTGCCGGCGGCCTCGGTGGCAATGTGCAGTTCATCAAAGCCGGCAATGGCATTTCGTGCGGCTTTTGCCGCCGCCATGGTCGCTTTTGCAAGCGCCGTTTGTGCCTTGGCGGCGCCGAGCGCGGCGGTGGTTGTTTTTTGAACCGTTTGCTGCAACGCGGTAAATTTTTGCGGCGCCCAGTCACCGCCGCCGTCGTTGCTTGTGGTTGCTTGCATGGTCATTCCTCCTTTTGCGGCGTTTGCAACAGCCGCATAAATTCTGTTTCCTCGGCGCTTTTTTGCTGTGGCACTTGCATATAACGTTTGAGCGCGGCGGCCACGCGCTTTTCGTCCGGCGTCAAGCGGCCTTCCTGTGCCGCGCGGCGCAGATATAACAGCCGCGCGAAAAAGCTGTCCTCGCTGATGTCACAAAACAGCGCCACAAAACGATACCAGTGCATCTCCTCCGCAAGCACATCCACACCGTGGCTTTTGCGCAAGGCCGCATAAATCAGCGGCGCGTCTGCCGTAAAACTGTAAAGTGGCGGTGTGTCGTCGGTTTCTGTTTGCGTTTCCCCGCAGTTTAAAAACAGCAGTGCCAACCGCACGGCTTCGCTTTCATCGGGCGGCACATTTTGATACAGCAGTTTCAGCATGATGCCCTGTTTTTCAAGGTCGGCCAGTTCTGCATCTTCAAATGCCGCCAAAATGCGCAGTGCCGTGTGATAATCGGTGTTGAGATTGTATTTTTTGCGCTGCACCGTCACATAACGCGGCAGAGGACAAAATAAGTTTTGCATTTAAACGAGCGCCGCGCTGACCGGCTTTGTGTATCGCGCAATTTTGCCGCTGCGTGCACCTTGCATTGCGCTTGCCACACCCTCAAAAAATTGCTGCACGAGGCCGAGGCTGCACGCATTGCCGAACACGAGTGCACTTGTGCCTATGCCAAACACTTCGTCGATGTCTGCACGCAGGTTTTTCCACAGCGTGTCAAGCGCCGCGAGCGTGCTTGACGGATTTTCCGTTTCAGCGCCGAGCGCCGCCGCCAATGTTTCGCGATGCGCCTCCAGTTTTGGCAGCAGGGCATAAAATTCGCCCAAAAACTGTGTGTCGTCCACCGGCAGTTTCACTTCGCCCACGGCAACACCGTCGCGCACCACAGGCAACGTCACCACATTGGACGTGATAATCAATTGCTTCATAAAATTCCTTTCCGGAGAGGGAGAGCGCGTTTTGGCGCTCCCCCGCTATCCTGCTTGTGTTTAAGCGTCTGCCGTGAATGCCCTCGTGACGGGGTCGAATTTGCCCGAAATGGCATCGCCCTGCAAATTGAGTGTGAAATTCAGCTTTGCACTCTCGCCGCCCACGCCGCCAAAATCGTCAATCTGAATGGCGCACGCGTTTTTTTCGGCCGGATATCCGCCCGCTACCGCGTCTTTATAAAGGTAAACGAGCAGGCAATCCGTCATGCAGTCTGCCATCACTTTGCGGCCCATGCGCATGCCGTCCACAAATTCGAACACGGCATCGCCCGCAAGCGCGGTCATCGGCGTGGCAATGGTCGGCTTATAGCTTTCCACGTCGGTGGTGCCGCTTGTTTGGTTGATGTACGTCACCTCGCTTGTTTGCGGGTTGTACGCGATGCTCATTTCGGTTACGCCGTCGCCCACAAGGCTCCATTCGGGTTTTGCGGTGGTGCCGGTGTTCAAAAACACGGCCAATTTTGAGCGTTTGATTTTTTGTTTCACTGCCATTTTAAAAATTCCTTTCTGGTGCCGCCTCTCGCATAAATGTGAGAGTCAGCTGTAATTGATAGACGCAAAGGCCGCTGTCGTCGTTGTCTTTTGTCTGTGCGCCGGTGCAGGAAATGCTCTCGGCACACAGGCCTTTTGGCAAGACAGGCAGCATTTCGTTTGCGTTTGCCCATGCGGTGTAATTGCAAATTTCATCACACAATTGCAGCGCCGCCTGTCGGTCTGCCGCGCATATAGTTGCATAGCGCAACAATATGGTGTAGTGATGTTCAATTTGCTGTGCGCCGGTGATTTCGCTCACGCGGGTTTCTGCGCCGGTATCGCACACGGTGCAGCCGGGAATCGCCTCGGCATACCCCACGGCAACGCCGTTTGGGCAGCCGCTTTGCACTTTGGCGCTCTGTTCAAGCCACGCGGCAATGCATTCGCAGATACTCATGCCACACCTCCGCCATAGCGATAGGTGCGCCCGCAGCCAACGGCAAAATGTGCCATGGCATCGCCTGTTTGTTTTTCGTCCACGGTCGTGATTAAAAAGCTTTTGGTGTGCGTGAGCAGCGACGCGGGGCTTTCGGTTGCGCCGAGCGTCACCGCGCCCGCCACCACCACATCACCCGGCTGCAAGCTCCAATGTCCGGCTCTGTCGGCGGCGGCCATGCTTTGCCAAATTTGCGGCGACACATAGCCCTCGGCGACGGAAAACGGAATCAAAAGCAGCGCACGGTCGGCACTTTTTTCATAGCTGACGGCACGATTGCCCGCGGCGGCACCGTCGAGAAACACGCCGCGCAGCACCGTTCTTGCAAACGCATCCGCTTTCGGCGGCCCAAACCGGCAAAAAAGCGTAATCGTTCCGTCAAACATCGGCATAGCGTCCACCCCGATATAAAAGGCCGGTATCGGCGAGATAGCGCTCCTCTGCCGCGCGTATTTGCGTGCGTACAGACGCGTCTGCGCCGCGATATGTGCGGCTCCAACTGCCGACGCTTTCTTTGACGAGTGCGCCGCTTTCCGTGTGCATTTTGTCGTTTTCCGCAAGCAATTCCACGAGTGCACACAGGCACATTTGCACCGCATACAGCACAGTTTCGCGCAGTGTGCCGTCGATGCGGCCGGCGGTGTCGCGGCGCAGAATCTCATGCGCACGCAGCGACAAACGCGGAAAATCAGCGGCGCTGACGGCTTTTCCGCAATAATCGCCGGTATAAAATGAAGGTGTCACAGGGGTCATTTTGCCACCGCCTTTCGCTATGCCTCGCGGTGCAAATACACGCCGGCTGTTTTGTTGTCGTACACGGTTGCCACGCCCACGTTGCGATAGCCATATTTCCACGCGTCGGCCTTTTGGTTGGCGTCCGGTGTGATAATTTTCGGTGCAACGTGTTTTTCAAACTGAATCACGGCCGGACGATGCACAATCATGAAATGCAGTTTTTTGCCGCTTGTGGTAAAACCGCCCTCTTCCTGTCCGGCGGAGATGCCGTCGCGCTGTGTGATAGCCGTGTAAAAACGGCTTTGCGGCACTTTGGTTACGGTCGCAAAATTGGTCAAAACTTCACGCGAGGCGCTTGTATCCATGTCTTCCACCAAGGCCAAAAGGCTCGGCAGAATGAACAAGTTGCGGTCCTCAGGCGGCACTTCGGCCTCGTCCATGGCATTGAGGCCGGCGCGCAGGGCGGCCACCACGGCTTTGCCGTCTGCCAATGCGCCGGTTGCGCTGCCGATGCCTGTTTTGGCGGCATATTGTGCAAAACGGTACGCGTCAAGCTCGGGCACTACTTTGGTGCGGATAAATTCGCCCGCGAGGCGGCCGAATGCGAGGCCGGCGGTTTCGGCATTGTCCATGCTGTCCACGCTGAACATGCGCCCGCGGTCAAAGCCGCACTGCACGGTTTCGTTTTTCATGGTGACATCGCCGTCGGCATAGCCGCCGTTGCGGCTGTATGCACCAAGCCCCTGCATGGTGAGCATCGGCACAATCAGCTCGTTGGCGTTGGCGCCCTGTTGGCATAGTTCATTTGCGCCGTCGAGTTTTGCGGTGAGCGACGCCGTTTTGTAAACTTCGTCGAGCATGGGGACATAAGATTTTGCAAGTGTAATAGAATTCATACATTTACCTCTTTCGATTTTTTTACTTTTGTGTTACAGCCCAAACGCGGCACGCAAGGCGCTGTTGGGCACGGTGGCGGGGGCAAGATTGCCGGTCGGCTGCACAAGCACGGGCATTTTTGCGGCACTTTCGCTGACGAATGCCGCGGGGTCGCTTGTGCGATACTGCGCGGCAAATTCGTCAAAGCCGGTGAGTGCGCCCGCGTCAAGCGGTAGCTTTTGGTCGCACAATGCCTGCGAGAACGCTTTTTTTGCGCTTTCGCTGCTGAATTTCAGCGCACGCACGGCGTTTTCTGCCGCATGTTGATAGTGCGTTTGTGCAAGTTCTTCCTGCAAGGCCGCGGTGTCGTCTTTGTGTTTTTGCGCCCAGTCTTGTGCGGACGCTTTGGTTTTTTCCACATCGCGTCCGTGCAGTGCCATGATTTTGTCGATGGCCTCTGCTTCAAGGCCGATTTCTGCCAAATTTTCTCTTGTCATTTTTTCTCCTCTTACGCTTTTTACGTGGTTGCGTCACCTGTTGGATTTTCTTTTTTACGTCGTGAAAACAGACGATTTTTCTATACGATTTCTTTTTTGATACTCACCGCCTCTCCTGCCGTGCCGGCGGCTTCGTTTGCGTGCGCACGCGCCGCCGCCTCACTTTCGCCATAAAATTTCATGCGATATTCCCACCACGATGCCGCACCGTCGCGACAATCCGCACGCATGGCCTCGCGCTCGCGCTCTGTATCAATGGCGATGGCATCGCCGAATTGGAGCTGTGTTTCATACGTGCCGGCCGGTGCAAGTGCATACAGCGACGCATACACATCCATGGCATCCACCAAAGTGTGCAGTGCAGCGGCAAGGCTTTTTTGCGTGTCACACACGGCCGAAAAGCTACGCTGACGGCTCATTTTAATTTCCTCCGCCGTCTTTTCCACGCTCTGCGGGTCGCTGAGTGTCCCATAAGATAAGTAACAAGCAAATTCGATGCGTTTGAGCAATTGATTGAGGCCGTTAAACAAGCTGCCGTCGCGAATGACAGGGCTGAACACGCTGTACAAATCGCCGCCGTCGCCTTTGTCAATCGAAAGTTCGCGGAACAGCCGCTCTTTGCCGTGCGGCAAACGCATGTCGCCGTTTTCGGTTTGCAGTGCGCCGATGCTTGCGTCCACCGCAAGTTCGCTGCCCTCATACTCCCACAAAATGCGCGTATACTGCCGGTCTGCTTGTTCCATTAACCCCGTTGCACGGCTGTAAACCGATACGCCGAGCGGCGACGCGGTGTCCTCCTGATTCGCAAACGGCATCTTGAAATAGGCAAACAGCGGTTTTGCAAGCGGCGAGCCATCCGCACAGCGCAAAGTAATTTTCGGCGAAAGCATCGCCCATTCCGTCACGGCCGTGAGCGGCGTTTTGACGCCGAGCGCATGTTCAGTCGGCGAAAAATAAGCCGTGTTTTCGATAAAATAGCCGTCTTTTGTCATGCTGTGCCGCTCAAGCCGCGTATAATTGCCGTGCGGCTTTTTCATCTGCTCCATAAACACCGCGCCCGTGATGTCGCCATGTGCGTTCCATGCCGTGGGGATAAAACTTTGCGCCTGCACAAAATCCACGCCAATACCCGCGCCGTTCACATATGGTTTCATCATCAAGCCGCCGCCCGCCGCCGCATATTCACACTGCGTGCGCAGTGCACCCAAAACCGGCGCAAGCTGTGCGTTTAAATAATCGGCACGCGCACTGCCGCTCACGCTGCCGGCAAGTTCCACGGTCACAAGCCGCGCAAGTTCGCCCGCAATCGCCGCCGGCAGATTGATGCTCTGTGTGTTGCCGTCGAGCAGCCACGGCGCCTGTCCGCAAAAAAGTGACATCCAACTGTCGGCCGCACGCAGCATTTTTTCGCTCACGGCAGGTGTTTCGCCCAAAAGGGCCGGTTCTCTCCAAAACATCGTTGTCATTCTCCTCCAAATTGTTTGTAAAAATTCCATTATTGTCCTTTCCGGCGCCACACAGGATAAAGCGCATAGCGCACAGCGTCGATTTGATGATTGTTCTTGTCGGGATATCCCTCGGTGATTTCGCCCGCGCGGTCGCGCTCATATTCATACTCCGAAAATTCGCGTGCGGATTCCGGACAGCGCGCCGGATCAATGACAATCGCATTGAGGCTTGCAAGCCATTTCATGCTGTAGGCCACACTGCCCGCGCCTTTGCCCACCGCACGGCACAAAATGCCGTAGCTTTTAAAATCGGCCACGCTTTTCGGCTCGGCGCTGTCTGCCCACAATGTCTGTGCCCGTCCTGCGCCTTTTGCACGGCACAGGGCGGCGGTTTCGGCATTGCTTTTGCGCACGGCGCTCACCTCGTCAAACAGCGTCACCACGCGCCGCGCCGCGTCATAATGCAGCTTCACAAACGCGAACGGATCGGGGAAAAATCCCCAGTCCGCGCCGAAATACACACGGTCAAACGCGGCAACGCTCTCAGCTGTCAATGTTTGCAGCCGCACATTCGGAAACACCATCGCGCCCATGCCAACCGCTTCGCCGAGATATTCGTGGCGGTATGCGTCTGCATTTTGGCGATGCAGCGATTCTGCCTCTGCAAAAAATTGTTCGCCGAGCCATTCTTTTGGCACCATGCGGTAGTCGCTATGGTGTAAAAAGCGGTCATTGCGCGTCTGCCGTGCGTCACGATTGACCCAGTGTGCCGGCCGCACAGGCGGGTTGTACGTTTCAAAATTCCAAAATAAATTGCCGCCGCGCATCGTACTTTGCAAAATGGTGCGCAGTTCCGTGCGCGAATCAAACTGGTCGGTTTCTTCAAAATGCGTCAATCCCAAATAGCCAAACGGCATTTTGAGCGATTTTATTTTCGATTTATCATCCGCACCGCGAAATAAAATGCGTTGTCCCGTATGTTTGTAGATGAGTTCGAGCGGTGAAAGCCGCTGTTCAAACTCTGCGGTAATGCCTAAAATCTCCGCCGCCCAAACATATTGGCTAAAGACGCTGTCGCGCAGTGTTCCGGCCACTTTGCGCAAAACAAGCGCATGACAGCGTGGGTTTTTCTTCAGCAAAAGCAAAATTTCAATCGCCACAAAGGTCGATTTTGTGCTGCCGCGCCCGCCGGTCAAGCTGTAATGCGTGTGCCTGTGCGCCTGCACATCGCGGTGTGCTTCATAAAAAGCGGGTGCAATCAGGCCGTCAAGCGCAATTTCCGCATCAATCATC
>JAVXRV010000046.1:0-14297 GCA_036643515.1 Ruthenibacterium sp. | reverse complement strand
CTAAATTTATCCGTCTGCGCAGCCGCTTGCAATACGAAACGCTGACGGTCACAATGGATAACAGCTTTCACGGCATAGTGACAAAAAACGGCGAAAAATTTCTCTCCAGCAAGCGAAACGAGGCGGGAACAGGCCTTGCCTCCATCACTGCCATGGCGCTGAAACATGGCGGCAACACAAGCTTTGAAACGGACGGATTGGTATTTAAGTCCTCGGTGTATGTGCAAATTTGACTAGTCAATATACGCGGGGGCGATTGACCGGGTCGGCATCAGCAGATGAAGTGTGATTACAAACCCACGCAGAACTTTGCTCATAAAATCTGCACTCTGTATCAAAATTATCAGCATTTGCCAACGCCAAACGCGCCTGTAAACATTTCGTTTACAGGCGCGTTTTTGCATTTATATGGCAGCGGCTGCACTGTTTTTTGTGAACTTTACTGCCAAGAGCACCGCGAGGCATCCGCCCATCAATTTGCAAATGATATAGGCCGCAACCGGCTTTCCGCTCGTGACACTGGACACAAATGCAAACTGTCCGCCGAATACAAACGCGCCGCTAACCGTGAAAGCGGCGTTCATTACTTTTCCTCGTACGTCCATTTTCGAATATAGAGGCAACATGGAAACACTTGTGACAAGGCTCATCAAAAGTCCGAGCACCGCGTAATCGTTGATGCCGAGTTTTTGCGCGAGCATGCCAATCCACTTGCCGCAATGCACAAGCAAAAGTTGACACGCCACCATAGAGCCGCATACCACCAATGTAATTTTAAAAACAATCGTGAGTACTTCGGCAAACAAAGCGCTTGGCACAATCGGCGTGGGCAAAAATGCACTTGCCGCAACAACGCAAAACAGCACAATACCGAGAATCCACACGCCTTTGCCAAGAATGGTTAATGCGGCAATGCAGCCGCGCGGCACAAAACGTAGCGCAACGCACAGCACGACACAAAGCAGCAGCACCGGCCATAAATTCTGCCACAGCGTAAGCGGCGGCAGGCCAAGCAGAAAAGCGCCGGCAATAAGGCCGGCCGGCAAGGCAATCACGCCCCATAAAATGCCCTGCATAAAACCCATAACTTCATACGTGCGCAAATTGCCCAGTGACACCGGCAATACAAAACTGATAAGCCCACCAAGCGTTGACGCAAGCAAAAGCCCGCTGTATTGCCCGATGGGTACGCTTGCCGCCACTTGAGAAGCGATGGCATAGCCGCCCAAATCGGGCGCCAAAAGCGCACCCGCAAGCACGGATGCGTCAAATGGCAGCATTTTGCCAAGTGCTGCAATCGCAGCCGGATTTGTACTGAGCGCCGTGACGGCGATGCAGTAAATACCGGCCATGGAAAGACAAAGCGAACCCATCGAGTCAAGCCCGCGGTCAAACGATTCCGCCACGCCAAGCCGTCCGCCGAAAATTTTATCTGCTGCCCCCAAAAGAGCAAAACATAATAAAATTGCTATCATAATATTCATGGCACACACCCTTTACACTCGCCTCATTTTAGCAAAAAAAAGCGCATATTGCAAGAGAATTTCTGCTTGACTATCTCGAAAACAGACGTATAATAGAAACAGGTGTATTTCTACACACTTTTATAATATTTTTAGGAGGTATTTTCATGTGGACACGTTCATTGCTTAAAACCAATGCAAAAACCGCGCTCAAGCATAATTATTGGCGCACTTTCTTTGTGTGTATTGTGGCTGGATTTTTTCTGTACACCAGTCCCACTGCGACAGTCAGTGCAAGCTACGGATCCGTACAGTCAAAAGTCAATGCGGCCGAAAACTTCATTTTTGTACTTGCGGCTTCTCTGGTTATCATCGCTTTGTCTATCGCTTTTACGTTCTTTCTTGCGGGTGCCATTGAAGTAGGTTTTAGCCGCTACCTTATGGAAAATCGTGTGGGAAACCCACCGTTTTCTTCCCTGTTTTCCGTTTTCGGCTCGCCCGATTACTGGAATGTAATTAAAATTATGTTTATGCGTAGCGTCTATATTTTCCTGTGGAGCTTGCTGTTTGTCATTCCCGGCATCATCAAATCACTCGAATATCAGGCGATTCCGTACATTTTATCCGAAAACCCCAGCATTTCCAAAGACCGCGCATTTGCACTCAGCCGCCAAATGACAAATGGCGAAAAAGGTGCGATTTTCGTGCTTGATTTATCGTTCTTCGGTTGGGAAATTTTGTGCATGTTTACGTTTGGCATCGGCTTATTATTCCTGGCGCCGTATGTTCATGCAACCAATGCTGAACTGTATTCTGTGTTGCGCGCAAAAGTGTTTGCCGCAGGTGCTTCTGACGAGAAAGAACTTGCTGATTTCGTGCGCTATTAAATCCATTTGTAATTCATACATACAAAACACCGTGTGCCGGCTTTTGCTTTGCACACGGTGTTTTTTCACTTGTTTTGACATCGTTTGCGTGGTATGCTTACAGTAATGAATCTTTCGGAAAGTCGGTGTTGTTATGTCTGCGCTTCGCACAGAATATGTGCCGCAATCGCCACCCTTGCAGGAATATCCACGCCCGCAGCTACAGCGTGCGGCATGGCAGAATTTGAACGGCGCATGGGAATATGCCATCACAAACAGCGACGCCTTGCCACATGTATGGCAAGGTGAAATCACGGTGCCGTTTGCGATTGAAAGTGCGCTGTCCGGTGTGCAAAAAAGCATCTTGCCCGGCCAAAATTTATGGTATCGCCGCACATTTTCAGTGCAAAATTTTGATGCACAAAAACGCACCGTTTTGCAATTTGGCGCCGTGGATTACGCCTGCAAAATTTACATCAACGGCAAAAAAGCAGGTGCCCATTTTGGAGGATATACGCCGTTTGGCATCAATATATCCGCCTATGTCAAAGCGGAGGACAACGAGCTGCTCGTGTGTGTAACCGACCGAACCGACCGCGGCCATCGTGCGCGCGGCAAGCAGTCGCTCACGCCAAAAGGCATCTGGTACACCGCCGTCACAGGCATTTGGCAAACGGTGTGGCTTGAGCAGATTTCAGAAAATCACATTCATGCTCTGCGCATCACACCCAATCTCACCGGTGTTACCTTTGAGCCGATTTGCGCCGGCGCAGGCAATATTATTCTTGAAATTTTCGAGGGGGACGACATCGTTTATGCCGCCACGCTTCTCGCAAACAATGAGGAATCCATCGCGTTTGAATCGCCCAAACTGTGGACGCCCGAAACACCGTTTTTATATCGCGTCATCGCCACCATGACACATTCCGGTCGCATGACTGACCGTGTGGAAAGCTATTTTGGGCTGCGTACATTCGGCTTACAAAAAGATGACAATGGTATCTTGCGCATGTGTTTAAACGGCAAGCCGTATTTTCAAAAAGGCCTGCTCGACCAAGGTTATTGGCCGGACGGCCTTTACACCGCGCCCACGGATAAAGCGCTATGCAGCGATATTTCATTTGCGAAAAAGCTTGGATTTAACCTGCTGCGCAAACACGTAAAAGTGGAGCCGGCACGCTGGTATTATCACTGCGACCGCATCGGCATGCTTGTTTGGCAAGATATGCCAAGCACCACCTATCCGGGCGATTTTTTGGCTGCCGTGTTGCCAAATCTCGGTGCCGTGCATGCAGATGACCATGATTATGCACGCTTTCACTGCGAAAGCGAAAGTGCACGTAATGCATTTGTCGCCGAGTTGCGCAGCATGATGGACGCGCTTTATTTTGTCACTTCTCTCTGTGTTTGGGTGCCGTTTAATGAGGGTTGGGGACAATTTGACGCGGCGCGTGTTGCGGGTTTGGTGCGCAGCATTGACACAACGCGCCTCGTGGATCATGCAAGCGGTTGGCACGACCAAGGCGCCGGCGATTTGCACAGCATTCACAAATATATTTTGCCGCTGCCGGCCTTGCCGCCGGAAGAAAACCGCGCGTTTGTCATCAGTGAATATGGCGGATACAGTTTTGCATACACTTCACATCTTTGGGATGACAAAAAGGGTTTTGGCTATCGCATGTATCATTCCAAAGCCGCGCTGACAAAAGCATACGTGCAGCTGCATGAAAAGCAGGTGCTGCCGCTTTTGCAAAAAGGTCTTTGTGCCGTCGTTTATACACAGCTTACGGACGTGGAGGGCGAAGTGAACGGTCTGCTCACCTATGACCGCAAAATTTGCAAAATTGACATCGACGCTGTGCAGGCAATTAACCGTAGGTTGATGCTGTAATTTAATGGGGAAAGGTTTTTTACGATGCAGATTGTGACGCTTTCCGTGCGCGGATTGATTGAATTTGTGCTACGCTGCGGCAGTATCGACAGTCGGTTTTCCGGCACAGACCGTGCACTGGAGGGTGGGCGTATCCACCGCAAATTGCAAAAAGCCGGCGGTGATGCATACAAACCGGAAGTGAGCATGAAAGCCACCCGCATTGTAGACGATATCGAATATCATCTAGACGGCCGCGCCGACGGTGTCATCACCGAAAGCGGCGGTATTGTGATTGATGAAATTAAAACGACCGATGTGCCCGCAGATCGCTTGACGGCCGATTTTAACGCACTGCACTGGGCACAGGCGCAATGCTATGCCGCCTTTTACTGTGCCGATTATACGCTCGACGCCATCACGGTGCAACTCACCTATTATCAAATCGACACTGATGAAGTGATTCGGCATAGGCGCGATTTTCAGGCGACTGCGCTTGAACAATTTCTCTGTGACACGCTGCATCTTTATACGCGTTGGGCAAAAATGACGGCCGAGTGGCGCACGATGCGCAACGCCTCACTGCAAGCGCTCACCTTTCCGTTCAGTGCCTATCGCGCAGGACAATACCGACTGGCCGGCGCGGTTTACAAAACGATTGTCAGCGGTGGGCGGCTGTTTGCCGGTGCACCGACTGGCATCGGCAAAACCATTTCCACGCTGTTTCCCGCCATCAAAGCCATGGGCGAAGGATACGGTGCACATATTTTTTATTTGACCGCGAAAACCAGCACGCGGCAGGCCGCCGAGGATGCCGTGGCGCTTTTGCGTCAAAACAGTGCTACACCGCTGCACTTTAAAACGGTGACGCTCACGGCAAAAGATAAAATTTGCCCGCTTGAAACACGCAATTGCACACCGGATGCGTGCCCCTATGCCAATGGTTATTATGACCGTGTCAACGACGCACTCTATGACTTTTTGAAAACGCACGACAATTTCGCGCGCGCGGATATTCTGCGCTATGCCGCCGAAAAATCTCTTTGTCCGTTTGAACTCGGCCTTGATATTTCGCTGTTTTGTGACTGCATCATTGGGGACTATAATTACTTGTTTGACCCTGTTGTCAGCTTGCAGCGCTTTTTTTCATCGACGGGTAAAAGCGCGGTCGCACCGGCGGACAGTTATCTGTTTTTA
The DNA here is from genome assembly GCA_036643515.1 of Ruthenibacterium sp. Lineage (GTDB taxonomy): Bacteria > Bacillota > Clostridia > Oscillospirales > Ruminococcaceae > Ruthenibacterium. The sequence goes on along the minus strand of JAVXRV010000046.1, from coordinate 8,901 downwards.
ATTGACGAAGCGCATAATTTAGTAGATCGTGCACGTGGTATGTACTCGGCAAAAATCACCAAATCTTCTTTTTACACGCTCAAAAAAGCATTGGGAAAATCGCCGCGCAAACTTGTGACGGCGCTCGGGAAAATAAGCAATGCTTTTATTGATTTGCGTCATACCTGTGAGGAGGCCGGTGTGCGGCAGATGCTTTTGCCGGACGGCGTACCTGATATTGCATTGCTGATTTTAAAGTTTACGTCGCTTGCGCAGGAGTGGCTTGCCGACAACAAAATGCATGTATTACAGCCCGATGTTTTGCAACTTTATTTTGAAGCGCGTTTTTTTCTGCGCATTGCAGAACTGTTTGACGAACATTTTACAGCGCTGATTTCAGTGTATGGCAGTGAGGTGCAGGTTGAGCTTTTATGCGTAGACGCGTCACAATTTCTAGATAAATCTATGATGCTCGGTCGCGCGAGCATTTTATTCAGCGCGACCCTCTCCCCTGTTGATTATTTTATTGCCACGCTCGGCGGCGGCGCAAATGCCAAACGCACACAGCTTACAAGTCCGTTTCCGTCTGCACATTTTTGTCTGCTTTGCGCCGATACAATCAGCACAAAATACAACGATCGTGCCGACACGCTTGAACCAATTTGTGCCATGATTGCCGCAGCCGTCATGGCAAAATGCGGCAATTATATCGTATTTTTGCCCTCGTATGCCTATTTGAAACAGATGGTGGAATGTTTTGCCGCGCTGTATCCCGACATTGCCGTAACGGTGCAGACAAGCGGCATGGATGATGCCGCGCGTGAAACATTTCTTGCGCAATTTCATGCAAACAACGCCGATACACTGGTTGGTTTTTGCGTGCTTGGCGGTGCTTTTGCGGAGGGCATTGACCTTGCGGGCGACCGGCTGATTGGCAGCATCATCGTCGGTGTCGGCCTGCCGCAAATTGGGCCGGAGCAAAACGCACTGCGCGATTATTATGCCAAAACATGCGGCATGGGCTTTCAATATGCATATCAATACCCCGGTATGAATAAAGTTTTACAAGCGGCGGGGCGCGTCATACGCACCGAAAACGACAAAGGTATGGTGCTTTTAATCGACAGTCGCTATGCAAACAGCGAATACAAAGCATTGTTTCCACCACATTGGGCGCATTATCAGCGCGTGGAACGTGCGCAAGACGTCACGGAAAACCTGCGCATCTTTTGGGAAACTTAGCATAAAAAACGCGACATGTCGATTTTTTGACATGCCGCGTTTTATTTATAGTTTGTGTCGCAAAATCGAATATTGCGGCAGCTCCGTTTCGCATGGCACTCTAAATTCCATTTTGGCATGCGGCGTCGCTTGTACCAATTCGCTGTTTGCGTCCCAAATAAATTCCGGCGTAAACGTGATGCATTCTCCGGCGGGTGTCAAGGCCTCAAGTGTATCGCCGAGCGAAAATTTGCCGCGCTGTGTGCAGGAGGCAATGCCGTCATTCCAGTCGTCTACAATGCCAATCAGCTCCCAGTCGCGCACATATTCACTGCTTTTGGTGCTTTGCGTCGCGCCCTCTCTGCCAAAATAAAAGCCGGTGGAATAATGACGGTGCGAGGTGCGGGTCAATTCATCTAAAACACGGTCGGGACAGACGAAATTTTCACCCTCGGCAAGATATGCGTCTACCGCACCGCGATATGCCGCCGTCGTGCTTGCCACATAGTAAAATGTTTTGGCGCGTCCCTCAATTTTGAGACTGTCGATGCCGGCCTTTGCAATGAGGTCGATAAAAGGCGCGGTGCATAAGTCATCTGCGTTCAAAATATAACTGCCGTCCTCATTTTCGCCAATGTCAAAATGTTGATTGGGACGATGTTCTTCGGAGAGTTGCCACTTCCAACGGCACGGCTGTGTGCATGCGCCACGGTTGGCGTCGCGCCCCGTCAAATAGCGCGACAGCAAGCATCGCCCCGAAAACGACATACACATTGCGCCATGCACAAAGGCTTCAAGCTCCAAATCCGGCGGCGTATTGTCGCGAATCACCGCGATATCTTCAATCGACAGTTCCCGCGCAAGCACCACGCGTTTTGCGCCCAAATCGTATGCGGCACTCGCGGCCACAAAATTGGCAATGCCCACCTGTGTGGAAAAATGCACTTCAATTTCCGGCGCAAATTTTTTCACAATCGACAGCACGCCAAGATCGGCCACAATAAATGCGTCGATGCCGGTTTCGCGCACGCGGCGCACATAGTCCGGCAGACGTGCAATTTCTTCGTTGGTCGGCACACTGTTGAGCGTCAAATACACTCGTGCGCCGTTTGCATGCGCAAAGCGTGCTCCCTCCGCAAGCTGTTCGATGGTGAAATTTTTGGACGATGTACGCATGCCAAACGTTTCTCCGCCCACATAAACAGCGTCTGCACCATAGCGCACCGCAAATTGCAGCCGCTCTAAATCTCCTGCCGGGCTTAATACTTCCGGTTTTTTGAACATGTTTTCTCCTTGTGAAAAGCACGTGCCGTCCGCCACAAAAGCGAACGGCATGTGTTTTTAAATATGATTATTTGCCCATTTTTGCGTTGACCGCCCATGCTGCATCGCAGTTTGCGGCGTGCTCATTGGCCGTTTTGCCGAAATAATATTTGCCGGCCAAATCAGTCACAAAGAAATAGTATGGGCTATCCTTGGTATAGTTGATGGTGTTGACCATCGCGTCAATGCCGGGGTTGGAAATAGGCCCCGCGGGTAAACCGTCTTTATGATAGGTGTCATAATTGTCGATGATTTCCTGCGGAATGCTTTCCCATCCGCCATAATATTGCGCTACTGTGTTAAATAAATAGTTGTTGTCGTCGGGATTTTTGATATAGCTGCTGGTGTTACTTTCAAGCTTTGACACAATCGCGCCCGGCTTTAAGCGGTTGAGGAACACCGCCGCCACATCGGCCTGATGGTCGACACCGCCGGCTTCTTCCTGCACAATTGACGACAGCGTCACAAATTCAGACAACGTGAAACCCATGCCGTCAATTTGCGCATACATTTCGTCGGTGATTTTCTCATCGAAATGTCCGTAAATTTTGGCAACCATATTATACACGGTGTCGTCCTTGAAAAAGTCGTAGGTGTCGGGGAACAAATATCCCTCGCACTTCATAAACTGGTTCGGATTTTCATCGCGTTTCGCCCAGAATTTAAACTGGCTGAAATCGCCGGTGTTTGCGGTGTCAAGAAATTCTTCTGCCGTACAAAGGCCGGCTTCTTCCATACGCTGTGCAAACTGCACCGCCGGAATGCCCTCCGGGAACGTCACGCGCACGGTTTCGCGGTCTTGGTTGGTCGTTTGCAGCACCGCAATCAACGCGTCATACGACATATCAGACGACAGCGTAAATTCACCATATTGCAGCGTATCTATCTTTTTTTGTCTGATATACAAACGAAACAGCTGTGCATTTTTGATGATGCCTTCTTGCTGTAACTGTTTGCCAATGGTCAATGGACCGGAACCCATTTCCACCAGAATGGTCGCTTCTTTGACCGGCTCACCGCGGTTTCCCTTGATATCCGTGTTTGCCCACATCCATGCGCCGCCAATCGCAAGCGCAATCAGCAACACAAACACAATCACGGCAATCAAACAGCCGTTCGGGCCGCTTCTTTGTCTTCTTCTACTCATCGAATACACCTCTAAATCGTTATTTTATAGCTGTAAAGCATTTTTGCTTCACAGCATTGTAAACATCCGTATGAATGGCCTCGATGCTGCGCATCGCACCGTTTTCGCTGCAGCAAACGCGCGTCCAGTCGAGTTTTTCGGCACAATATTGTGCGGCCTGTCTGCTTTTTTGCAGATAGGCAATATCTTTTTCGTGAATATCTTTTTTTGTTTCATCGCCGTGATAGCGCGTGCTCATCAATTGTTGCGACACGTCCGTTGCAACATCCAGATAAATCACAAGGTCGGGTTTTGGGATGCCGATGCGTGCATATTCAAAGTCAAAAAGCCATGTCAAATAGGCATCCCATTCGCTTTGCGCAAGTTTTGAGCATTGATGCACTGCGTTTGATGTGGTGTAACGGTCAGAAATCACCGTGCCACCCTTGCCATAAAAATCGCCCCAGATGGTTTTATAGCTTGCATAGCGGTCGACAGAATAAAAGCTTGACGCCGCATAGGCGTTGACGTCCCCCGGCGCATCGCCAAACGCGCCGCCAAGATACATTTTCACAAGCGCACTCGAATCGCTGTCATAATTTGGGAACGTAATTTGCATAACATTTTCGCCGCTTTTGCGCAGCGTTTCGTATAATAATTTTGTCTGTGTGGCCTTGCCGCTTCCGTCAAGCCCTTCCAGTACAATCAGTTTGCCCATGCCTCTTATTTCTCCTCTTTGAGCGCCGCGTATTTTGCGCGCATTGCCACCGCGCGCCCACAGGTCATTTTCCCTTCAGTGCAGTTTCCGCTCACACAAGGTGGGCCGCTGCGCACAAAAAGGCTCGGTGCAACAGCAGAAACCAGTTTTAGCATTTCATCAGCGAGCGCACGAATTTCCCACTGCGCACGTGTGCAGCAGCGATGACGGAAAAAATTATTGAGGCTGCGCGCGTTCATCGTGACAATCATTTTGGTGTCGCAGGCATTGGGCAATACAAACCGCGCATCCTCAATGGCGAGCTTTTCTGCCTTGCGCATGGCGGTTTTTTCGTCCACTCCCTCGTTCATCAAACGGCGCGTATGCCCGTCTTTGAGCACGGCGGCGATGCGACGATATTGCTCGCCCTCGCACTGCATCGCGTCGGCAAATGCGGCGCTTGCATCGGCATCCTCTGCCACCGCCGGCGGCGTGACATAATTAAAATTTTCAAGCCGCACATAACGCTGACTTTGCACGCTGTAAGATGCGATGCGGTGGCGCGTAATCTGCGCGAGCAACGAGCGCGAAACGCCCTCGATGGCAAACGTAAACGACACATGTTCGGTGGGACTTTCGTGCCCCATCGTGGCAAGCATCTCCACAAATTCGCTTACTTTTTCGGGCGTTAAACCCGCGAGCAAGTCATCAATACGCGCATTTGAATAACAAAGTTTTGCCGCCGCCGCCACAATTTTTTCAGGCTCCGGCGTATAGGTGAGCAATGCAACTTTCATCGGCATGAAACAGGCTTCCTTTCCAGTGTTGAATGTTTATTCCACAAGTGTGAGCGGCGCATAATTCGCCATTGTTTTTTTGATGCCGGCCGTGTCAAACTGAATTTCCACGATGGTATCCCCTGCCACCGGCGTTACTTTCAGCACTTCGCCATAGCCGAACACCTTGTGTTCTACTTTGTCGCCGGCTTTGAATGCATGTGCGCTCGCCGTTTGTGCACGCTGTGGGCTGACGGCACTGCCTGCGTGAATCACGCCTGTGCCGCGTGCAACAAGCGAGCTTGCGCGACCTTGCGGCGGCAACTGGCTGTGCACTGCAGCATTGCCGGCTTGCACGGTGGACTGACTTGTATACCCATGCTGTACATAGCTGTTTTGTTGGCTTTGATAGCGCTCGCGCGTGGATTTTGCCTGTGATGCGACGGCGCTCATTTCTTCTTTCACCAATGCGGGATCAATTTCATCGAGAAAGCGGGACGGCCGGTTGCGTTTTGTTTGACCGAACAACATGCGTGTGGTTGCACTGGAAAGATGCAGTTCTTTTTTCGCGCGCGTGATACCCACATAGCAAAGGCGGCGTTCTTCTTCAAGATCCTCCTCGGCATATTTGCTCATTTCGCTCGGGAAAATACTCTCCTCCATGCCCGCAATGAACACATAATCAAATTCAAGACCTTTTGCGGCATGCATCGTCATCAAAATGACAACGTCCGCGTTTTCGTCATAACCGTCGATGTCGTTGATGAGCGCCACTTCTTCCAGAAAACCGGAAAGCGTCGCCTCCGGCCCGCGCTGGTCGGCATATGTTTTGACACTCGACACAAGCTGACCGATGTTTTCAAGTCGTGTCTGGCCTTCTTCTTTGTCGGCGTCAATCATGGCTTTATAGCCTGTGATATTCATGATTTCTCGGGTAAATACATCGAGCGGCATCGTGTCATGCGCTTCACACAGGCGATTATAAATGCGATAAAACGTGCTCAAACTGCTGATGGCGCGTGCCAGCGACGGATAATCGGGCGCATGCTGCAAAATGTCGAGCATGCAAACGCCCTCATCTGCCGCAAGCGCCGTGATATTATCCACGGTTGTTGCGCCAATTTTGCGCGCCGGCTCGTTGATGATGCGTTTCAAACGCAAATCATCTTGTCGATTCGCCACAATGCTCATATAGGCGAGCATGTCTTTGATTTCTTTGCGGTCATAAAAGCGGTGACCGCCCACGATTTTATACGGAATGCCCGCGCGGGCAAAATAGGTTTCAATCGGGCCTGACTGTGCGTTCATGCGGTATAAAATCGCGTGGTCACGCAGTTTTGCACCCTTGCGTAAATTGCGGCCGATGAGCGTGGCAATATGGGCGGCCTCGTCAAATTCCGACTCGGCGGCATAGTGAATAATGCGTTCGCCGTCGTCGTTTTCCGTCCACAACTTTTTGCCTTTGCGCGCGGTATTGTGCTTGATGACACAGTTTGCGGCGTCCAAAATCGTGGAGGTGGAGCGGTAATTCTGTTCCAAACGAATGACTTTCGCGCCTTGAAATGTTTTTTCAAAGTTCAAAATATTTTCAATGGTCGCGCCGCGAAAACGATAAATACTTTGGTCGTCATCACCCACCACGCAAACATTATTGTGTGCACTGCCGAGCAAATAAACCAATTTAAACTGCGCGACACTGGTATCTTGATATTCGTCCACCAAAATATAGCGAAAGCGATTTTGATAATAAGTGCGCACTTCTTCAAAATCCTGCAACAAACGCACGGTTTGATAAATCAAATCATCAAAGTCGAGCGCACCGGCGCTCACAAGACGTTTTTGATAAAGGTCGTACACTTTGGCAACAAGACCCGCGCGTGAATCCTGCGGCACAGCCAGTGCCATGGCGGGGCTTATCATTTTATCTTTCAAGCGGCCAATGGCACCGATGGCAGAGCGGACGGGCAAAAATTTGTCGTCCACATTCAATAATTTGAATACTTCTTTCATCGTGCGCTGCTGGTCATCAGAATCATAAATCGTAAAACTTTTCGGATAGCCAAGACGTTCCGCTTCCCGACGCAAAATGCGCACACAAGCGGAGTGAAATGTGGAGGCATTGATGTCTTGCCCTGCTTCGCCGAGCATGGTCTGCAAGCGAAGTTTCAGCTCGCCCGCCGCTTTATTAGTGAACGTAATCGCAAGAATATGATACGGCCGCACGGCATTTTCGCTCAATTTCGGCAGCAATTCTGTCGATGCTTCCCCGCCCTGTGCAACAAGCTGTTCGAGTGCCGACACATCTTCCTGTGTTGCGCTGAACGGCAGTGTTTTCGCGGCGTATGCGCTGCCAAAGCGCACCATATTGGCGATACGGTTGACGAGCACAGTCGTTTTTCCGCTACCGGCACCCGCTAAAATCAGCAGTGGCCCCTCAGTGGTATACACAGCATCTTGCTGCATTTCGTTTAGCCGCCCAAATTGTTTTGCAATATGTTGTTTGCGCAGTGTTAAAAATCGCTCATTCAGTTGTTCGTTCATTGGTTTCCCCTATCTGCTTTATACAGTTCTTAGTATACCATATTTCGTGTCACTTGAAAAGGATAAGTGTCGGAAAAAGCAAACAGCCGCATATCGAAGCGATACGCGGCTGTTTGTTGTGCCTATTACAGTTTAGAATCTAAAACCCAATTTCCATTTTCCTTGATGAGATTGAGCTTTGATGCCCCCTGTGATTCACCAAAGTGAAAACGTTCCATTTCCACCTCGAGCGAATCGGACGTTTGGCTGACAATGACAAGGCTGTCATAGTCGAAATCTACTTCAACCCCCATGCCGCCAACGTTTTGGTCGATATAAAGTTTGCCATCGCTGTCTTTAAAATGTGTATATTCGCCGTCAAACTGGCCGGGATATAAATCTTCTTCCGCCACTTTTTTAGAATATACGGCTTCAACAGCCGCCTTTAGAGCAGCGACATTCGGATAGTCCGGCTCTGTGACAAGATACACGTTGGAGCCGGCTTCGAGGGGTGCATTTTGGTCGCATTTCACATTGCCGTTCAGCAAAATGTTGAGGATGCGAACACCTTCCTCCACTTTTTTCTGCACCAATGTTTTGGCTTCTTCCACTGTCATCTCCACAACAGGTTCTGATGAGGGTGCTGTACTACTGATGGCCGTGGATGACGCGCTTGCGGGCGCAGACGAAACAATCACAGAAACGGTGGGCATGCCGTCACAAGCAGCCAGACTCAACGCAAGTGTGAGCGTCACGAGGAAAACAATACTCTTTTTCAAATGAAACATCCCTTTCATATACATATATTAATTACCGCTCTCATCATAGCACCAAAGACACACTTTATTGCACAATATGTGAAACTGTAATCAATTTGTAAAAAGAAATCCGCATCGCCCGAAAGCGATGTGGATTTCTTTCTGCTTACAGCAGCTTTTTATACAGTTCTTTGAGGTCGGCAACGCAGGTATCTTTCGGGTTGCCCGGGCAGCAAGCGTCTGCAAAAGCACCCTCTGCCAAGAAGTCGAGGTCATCGGGATTGACGATTTCTTTCAAATCTTCCGGAATGCCCACATCTTTGGCAAGCTTTTTCACTGCATCCACGGCGGCCTTGCGATATTCTGCCTGTGTCATGGATTCCACGTTTTCAACGCCCATAGCAATGGCAATGTTTTTATATTTCTCGCCGGTCACGTCCGCGTTGTATTCCATCACGGTCGGCAGCAAAATAGCATTGGCAACACCGTGCGGTGTATCAT
>JAVXRV010000045.1:0-14405 GCA_036643515.1 Ruthenibacterium sp. | reverse complement strand
GCAAAATAATCCGGCATATTGACAATGTCACGTTCGATTTTTGTTTTATCCGCACCTTCGGCAGCCACCACAAAGCACTCGCGTGTGTGCTTTTGCCGTGCGCTGAGCGCAGATGTTTCGCCGTGGCGCACAGCGTCCAGTGCGGCGGCAACCGGCACGGTATACTGCCGCGCGTCCAGCACACCGTCAATGCGGCGAATGGCATCGGAATGTCCTTGGCTGACGCCCTTCCCCCAAAACGTGTTGGTCGCGCCGGTCGGCAAAGCCGCCGCGCCATAGGTGCGCAAAATCGAAAACAATCCCGGATCCCATCCGGCTGAGATGACCGCGACATGCCCACTCGCGCGCGCTGCGGCATCAACGGCTTCAAAATGTGCGGGAATTTTGGCGTGCGTGTCAAAACTGTCTACCACGGTGAATTTTTGTGCCATTGCGGGCGTTTGCTGTGGCAAATCCGTTGCGCTGCCGCCGCATAAAATCAAAACGTCCAGTCGTTCTGTCCAGTTTTCAAGCGTATCTGCCGACAAAACAGGTACGTCACTCGCGATGTGCAGCGTGTCGGGTGCGCGCCGTGTAAACACGGCAGAAAGCGTCATATCGCTATTTTTTTGGATAGCGGCCTCCACACCGCGCCCCAAATTGCCATAGCCGAGGATGCCGATTCGAATGGTCAAAAAAATTCCCCACAGTCATCAAAAATTTTATCATTTTATAAAAAGAGGCGGATGTTGAAACAATCCGCCTCTGCTTTTATAGCAACTTGACTTATTGTTGTCCTTGTACACAACCTTTTGTCAAGTTGCATACAGCAAAGACGAGGGTTTAGTAGGACAATCAAAAGTAAAATTGCTGTACAATCTCCGATTTATGCGTTTACAAGCTTTAAAGTGTCGCGCGCAATCATCAGTTCTTCGTTGGTGCAGATGACAAGCACTTTCACGCGGCTGTTTTCGCCCGTGATATCGATGATGTCTGCGCCGCGCTCGTTGTTTTTATCGCCGTCAATGGAAAGACCGATAAAATCCATGTTACTGCACACGGCGGCACGCACTTTTTTGTCGTTTTCGCCGATGCCGCCCGTGAATACCACACAGTCCAGTCCGCCCATGGCGGCGGCGTATGCGCCGACATATTTTTTGATTTGATAGTTCAGCATATCGCTTGCAAGTTTTGCGCGCTCGTTGCCGTTTGCGGCGGCAAATTCAACGTCGCGTTTGTCGCTCGACACGCCCGAAACGCCCAGTAAACCGCATTGTTTGTTGAGAAAATCGGCCATTTCCTGTCCATGCATGCCGGTTTTTTCTTCCATATAAGTGACGGCGCTCGGGTCAATGTCGCCGCAGCGTGTTCCCATCAAAACGCCGGCAAGCGGGGTTAAGCCCATGCTGGTGTCGACGCATTTTCCACCGTCCACAGCGGAAATAGAGCTGCCGTTGCCAAGATGGCAGGTGACGATTTTGAGCGACGCGGGGTCTTTGCCAAGATAATTGGCGGCGACGGCGCTGACATAACGATGGCTTGTGCCGTGTGCGCCATAGCGACGGATGGCATATTTTTCATAAAATTCATACGGAATGGCGTACATATACGCTTTTTTGGGCATGGTTTGATGGAATGTGGTGTCAAAGACAACGACATTCGGCACATCTGCGCCAAACACTTTTTTGGCACTGCGCAAGCCTTGCACATGCGCCATATTATGTACCGGTGCAAGCGGCGCAATTTCTTCAATTTTGTCGATGATGGCATCGGTGACGATTTCGGATTTCGTGAAAAATTCAGCGCCCTGCACGATGCGATGGCCGATTGCGCCGATTTCAGCTTTGTCTTTCACGACCGCGCCCTCGCCGGTCGTCATCATTTTGACAACTTCCATAAAAGCTTCGGTATGTGTCGGGAATGCAATTTGTTCAGCCCATTTTTGCTCGCCGACTTGATGCGTGATTTTGCTGCCCTCGATGCCGATGCGCTCGCAAAGACCTTTGCATAAAACGTGCTCGTTCTCCATATCAATCAGTTGATATTTCAGGGAACTGGAGCCGCAGTTGATGACAAGAATTTTCATTTTTTTCCTCCGTTTTTTCCGTTTAGGGAAAACTTTTGTTATTTTGACACTTTTATTATATAATAGGTGTACTGATATTTCAAGGGCATAAGCAAATGAAAGGGAAAAAGCATGAAAATAGCTGGAATTATCGCTGAATATAATCCATTTCACAGCGGGCACGCGTTTCAAATTGAACAATTGCGCGCCGCAGGGGTGGACGCGATTGTCTGCGTATGTGCGCCGAGTGTGGTGCAGCGGGGCACGCAAAGCATTTTTCCGACGGCCGTGCGCACAAAGGCGGCGTTGCGCGGCGGTGTTGATTTGGTGCTTAGCCTGCCCGCGCCGTTTGCCACGCTGTCGGCAGAGGGGTTTGCCGCCGCCGGCGTGCAGCTTCTCGCGGCGCTTGGCGTGTGCGATGTGCTTGCGTTCGGCACAGAAACGTGCAATCAGCCATTGCTGGACGCAACCGTAAATGCATTGCAGAGCGCACAGTTTACGCCAAAACTGCAAAACGAACTGGCGAAAGGTTTGCCGTTTGCCACGGCGCGCGCGGCGGCGGCAGAGGCACTTTGTGCCGGTAGCGGCACGCTATTGCGCAGCCCGAATAATATTTTAGCGGTGGAATACTGCAAAGAATTATCGCGCCTTTCGGCCACAGGGCAAGTGACGCCAAAACCGCTTGCACTGCCGCGCAAAGGCACGGCGCATGATGCGCCCATCATCGATGCGGCGCAAAAAATCGTGAGTGCGAGTGCACTGCGCACCTTGGCACTTGCCGAATATGCGGGTGTTGCGGCATGGCAAAACGCCGTGCCGCCCGCCTGTATGGCGGTTTATTTGGCCGCACAGGAGGCAGGACAACTGTTTTTACCGACGGCATTTGACACGGCGGTGTTGTCGCGTTTGCGCGGCCTGTCGCTTGCCGCATTGCAAACGGTGCGCGGCGGCACAGAGGGACTTGAAAATCGCCTGTTTGCGGCCATACAAACGGCAGATACACTTGAAAATCTCTACACAGCGCTGAAAACAAAGCGCTATGCGCACGCGCGCATGCGCCGCCTTGTGCTGGACGCGGCGCTCGGCTACAGCGATTCTTTGCCGAAAACGCCGCCCTATTTGCATGTGCTTGGCGCGACGCAAACCGGCCTTGCCGTGTTGGCACAGGCGAAAACAAAAGCAAGCTTGCCGCTGTCGCACGCACTGGCAGTGCTTGAAAAAACAAGCGAAAACGCGTATGATATTGCCAAGGCGCACAGCAATGCGGAAGATTTTGCCGCGCTCTGTGTGCAAAAACCGATGCCGTGCGGCACGGCCTACACCACAAAAATGATTTTGGAGGAAGCATGAACAACCTGATTGCCTATGTGGAAAACACCATGGAAACGATGTGCGAAAAGCCGTTCAACCAAGTGGACAGTCTTGTGCTCGCTCAATTTTGCTATACGCATTTGAACGGCCTTGCGCCCACGCCGGAAGATGCCGTGCCGCCGATGCCGCTGAAAAATCTATTGAAGGCCGAGCATTTTAAAGCGATGTTTCAAGGATTGCTTGCGCCCGATTCAAACCAAAAACTGTTGATGGCGCTTGCGGCAAGTCCGCGTTATCGCGAAATCGGGTTGCACGAATATGTCGATTTGCACAACGACAGCACCATTGAACAATTTGCGGCCATGACGTTTTTCTTGCCGGACGACACGCTTTATATTGCGTTTCGCGGCACAGATACGTCGTTTTTAGGTTGGAAAGAAGATTTCAACATGGCCTACGTCTGTCCGGTGCCCTCACAGACGGCAAGCCTTGTGTACCTGCGCGGTGTGGCACAAAAACATGCCGAAAAACCGCTGCGCCTCGGCGGACATTCCAAGGGCGGAAATTTGGCGGTGTATGCCGCCATGACTGTGGAAAATATTGTGAAAGACCAAATCAAGGCCGTTTACAGCCACGATGGGCCGGGCTTTCAACAAGAAATGCTCGCAGGCAGCAACTTTGCCGCCGTGCAGACGCGTATTCAAAAAACGTTGCCGCAATCGTCGCTCATCGGCATGTTGCTGCAGAGCAACGAACCGTATCGGGTGGTGAAAAGTGCCAAAATAGGCGGTCTTTTACAGCACGACCCATTTTCGTGGGAGGTGCAGGACGGCGATTTTGTCTATCTGCCCAAATTGACGGACGGCGCGGTGTATCGCAACACCACGCTTGACGCATGGCTTGCCACGTTGACCGAAGAAAAACGCAGCACGCTGATTGCCGCGCTGTTTCAAATCATCGACGCATCGGGCGCGACAACCTTTGCCGATTTTGCGGCAAATTGGCAGAAAGACATTCCCGCCATGCTGAAAGCCTTGACGCAGATTGACAAAGAAACACGCGACGACGTGACGGAAGTTCTCAAAGAGCTCGTGAAGATTTCACTCAAAAATTTGACGAATGAACGTACTTAAAACGTGTGAATATTTTTGATTTACAGTTCTTTTGCAATCTGTTTGCCGGTTTGTGTGGCCGCAATGCCGCCCTCGGCGGTTTCGCGCATGCTGCTCGGCAAACTTTTTCCCACACGGTACATCGCGTCAATCACTTCGTCCGGCGGAATCACACTCACTTGGCCGGCGAGTGCCATATCGGCGCTCGCGAGAGCGTTGGCACTTTGGCTTGCGTTGCGAAAGCTACACGGCAGCTGCACAAGGCCGGCCACGGGGTCACAAATAAGGCCCATGCAGTTGATGAGTGCGATGGCAACGGCGTTTGCGCACATGTCCGGCGTGCCGCCGCATAAGGTGACTGCCGCGGCCGCCGCCATGGCTGCGGCCGTGCCGCATTCTGCCTGACAGCCGCCCTCTGCACCGCTGATGGTGGCGTTTGCGGTGATAATTGCGCCAAAGCCGGACGCCACAAGCAGTGCATCCAAAATTTGTGCTTCATTGCTGCCGTGCTTGTCGGCGACGGTGCGCACGACGGCGGGCAAAATGCCGCATGCACCTGCCGTGGGTGCGGCGCAAATGCGTCCCATGGCGGCGTTGACTTCGCTCGACGAAAATGCCATCGCCATCATGTGGTTGAACGGTGTGCCGCAGAGCGTGTCTTGCGCACTGTATGCCTCCTGTTTTTGCGCTTGGCCGGCAATGAGCGGCGGGGTCATATCCTGCGCGGTGTGCAGTGCTTTGACGGCACTTTTTTGCATCACGTCCCAATTTGTGCGCATCTGCATATAAATTTTGGGAAAGGAACTGTCTGTCAGTTGGGCTTCACTCTCTAGAATAATTTGCGCAAGCGATTTTGATTCCGTGGCTGCGCTTTCGAGTAATTGTGCGATATTTCGATACATTTGAAAGCTCCTTATACGTTAATGACGCACACCTGCAAAATATGCTCGGCGGCGCAAAGTGCGGTTTCAACGGCTTTGGGAATCGGCGCGTCGGTTTCAATCACACAGTTTGCAACGTCGCCCTTGGCCACGCGGGTCACGCGCATGACGCCGATGTTGATGTTGTTTTCAAGCAAAATATGCGAGATGGTGCTGATGACGCCTTTGGTGTCGCGCTGTGTGATGACAATCGTGGACACTTCGGCGTTGAACGATGTTGGTATACCGTTTAAGTTTGTGATGCGGATGCGTCCGCCGCCGATGCTGCTACCCTCCACAAAAAAGCGCGATTTGTCGGGATATACAAATGTAATTCGCGCTGAATTTTCGTGGCTTTCCGGCATTTCAATGGCGGAAAATGTAAATGCGATGCCTTGTTTTTGTGCGAGTGCAAAGGCGTGCGGCAAGCGTTCGTCGTCCTCAAACAGGCCGAGTGCGCCCGCAAGCAGTGCTTTGTCGGTGCCGTGCCCACGGCCTGTTTTGGCAAGCGAACCGGCAAGCCCAAATTCTACGCTGACAAAATCGCACGGCGCAAGTGTGGCGGCAATGCGGGCAAGTTTTGCCGCGCCGGCCGTGTGGCTGCTGGACGGGCCAATCATCACAGGCCCTAAAACGTCAAAAATGCTGATGTTCATATCAAATCTCCACTCGTGATTATTTGCAAGGTCAGTAACCATAGTATAGCACAAATCAGAATAAAAATGTGCTATACTATGATGTATCATATCAGTAAAAAAGGGAGGACTTTTCATGGAATTACTCACAAAATTAAATCTCGCAGATCTCAACACCGCGCCGATGTTTTTGATTGCAGGCGGCGTAATTTTCTTCATCATGCTGCTGTGCGTCGTTTACCTTGTCAAAAGCTATCGCGCGGGCATCGCCATGGGCATGGACAAAGTGAAATTGCGCCGTGCCATCACGAGCAGTGCCACGTTCACCATATTGCCGAGCGTTTCGATTTTGCTTGGCGTGGTGGCGCTGTCCGGCTCGCTTGGCATTCCGCTGCCGTGGTTGCGTCTTTTGGTCATTGGTTCGCTGAATTATGAGGGCAATGTGGCCGACATTGCCGCGCGTGCGGCGGGTCAACCGAACGGCCTCGGCACAGGCACGCTTACGCCGAGCGCGTTTGTCACCATCGGCCTTGTGATGACGGCAGGCATCTTAATTGGCGCACTGCTGTGCATTTTTCTGCTCAAAAAATACTTAGCCAAAGTGCAAAAGCCGAAAGCGGCATCGGCAAACGGCAAAAAACCGTTTGGCGATGTGGTGTTCAGCGCCATGTTTATCGGACTTGTCAGCGCCTATATCGGCTCGTATGTCGGCGAGGGAACAAGCGCCGGCAACTGGACGCCGCTGCTTGTGGCGGTGGTGGCGGGCGCGGCAATGGCACTGTTTGAATATTTTGCCCGCGTGAAAAAAATCGCGTGGCTCGACAACTTTTCCATGGCGTGCAGTATGCTCATCGGCATGGGTGCCAGCATATTGGCCGGCGTATTTTTTTAGGAGGGGAATCAAATGAACGAAACAGAAAAAACAGCCTATTATGCGGGCTATAATAAGCAGGTGCATCTCATTGGCCGCTTCGGTTTATCGCTTGCCATCGTGCTTTTATTTGGCGCACCGCTCGGCTTCGGCCTTGTGCTCGGCGCCAGTCCCGATTGGGGCGCGTTTGCCAAAGGTTTTATACAGGTTGCCATCATTTATTGGACGTCCGGTGTGCTTGAATTTCTCGTGTATGCGCCGATGCTCGGCAGCGGCGCGTCCTACCTCGCGTTTATCACCGGAAATTTAATCAACCTCAAAATTCCGTGCGCCGTCAACGCGCGTGACATCTGCGGTACGACGGTTGGCACGCCGGAAAACGACATTGTGTCGACGCTTTCTGTCGCGACAAGCAGCCTTGTCAACATGTTGATTTTGGCAATCGGTGTCATGTGCCTTGTGCCGTTAAAACCAGTTCTTGAAAATCCGGCGCTACAACCGGCGTTCGACAATGTTATTCCGGCATTATTTGGCGCATTGGCGTTTAAATATTTCTCACAAAGCCTCAAAGTTACGGTGGTGCCTCTGCTTTTGATGTGCGTGATTTTTGTGCTGGTGCCAAGCCTCATTTCAAGTGTGTCGTTTTTGATTCTCGTCTCCGGTGCACTCGCCATCGGCATCGCGTACGTGCTGTATCAAAAAAATATGCTGTAACAACAAAAAAGCGCCCTGTTTCCTGTCATAAAGGCAGTGAACAGGGCGCTTTTTGCGATGCTTTACATGCTTTCAGGCACGCTGATTTTCAGCATGGTCAGTGCGTTGTGCAGCGTGTTTTTGGTGGCGGTGCACAGCGCAAGCCGCGCTTGGCACAGCGCCGATTCCGTACCTTTTACATGGCAGGTGTTGTAAAATTTATGATATTGTGTGGCAAGCTCAAGCGTGTAACGTGTGATACGCGCAGGGTCGTAATTTTTGGCCGCCGCGATGATTTCACTCGGAAAATTCGCGATGAGGCGAATCAATTCTCTCTCATTCAGGTCGGTTAGCAAGGAGAGGTCGCAGCCAATCACACCGCCAAACACCGTGCCGTCGGCGGCAAGTGCTTTCAAAATGCTGCAAATGCGCGCGTGCGCATACTGCACATAATAAACAGGATTGTCGCTGTCCTCTTTGACCGCGAGGTCGAGGTCGAAATCCATTGTGCTGCCCGGCTCGCGCAAATTAAACTGAAACCGTGCCGAATCGATGGGCACTTCGTCCAAAAGTGTCGTCAGCGTGATGGCTTTTCCGGTGCGTTTGCTCATGCGCACCGGCTCGCCGCCCTGTAAAAGCCGCACAAACTGCATCAACACAATGTCGAGTTTTTCGCCGTCAAGACCGATGGCATCCATCGCGCCTTTCATGCGGGCGACATGGCCGTGATGGTCGGCACCCCAAACGTCGATGGCGGTGTCAAAGCCGCGTGTGACAAATTTGTTGTAGTGATAGGCGATGTCGGCGGCAAAATAGGTGGGAATGCCATTGGCGCGCACGAGCACTTCGTCCTTGTCCTCGGTGGTCACTTCGCCGTCAAGACCTTTGCGCGTGTTTTTGTTCGCACCATATTTTTCACTGTATTGTGTGGAGCGATACCACACAGCACCGTCTTTTTCATACGTTGCGCCGCGTGCGGCCAGTGTGTCGAGCACATTTTGAATCGCGCCGGATTCGTGCAAAGTGGTTTCGCTGAACCACACGTCATACGTGATGCGATATTTGGCAAGGTCGTTTTTCAAACCCTCAATATTTTTCGGCAGTGCGTACTGAATGATGGCATTTTGCAAAACTTCAAAATCGCCGTTCACAAATTTGTCGCCGTGTTCTTCGGCAAAACTTTGCGCAAGCACCTTGATGTCCTCGCCCTGATACCCGTCCTCAGGGAACGGCATGGCATCTTCGCCTTTGTAAATTTGCAAATAACGCGTGGCAAGGCTTTTGCCGAATTTGACAATCTGGTTGCCCGCGTCGTTGATTAAAAATTCGCGTGTGACATCGTATCCCGCCCAGTCAAGCGCCGCCGCAAGGCCGTCGCCAAGCGCACCGCCGCGTGCGTTGCCAAGGTGCATCGGGCCTGTGGGGTTGGCGGAAACAAATTCCACATTCACCTTTTTGCCCGCGCCAAAATCGGTGCGGCCATAGGTGTCGCCGTTCAAATTGGCGGCAAGCACCACACCGGCAAACCAAGCGTCTGAAAAAAATAAATTCAAAAAGCCGGGGCCTGCAATTTCCACTTTTGTAAACATGCTGTCTTGCAAACTCGGCAGTGCGTCCACGATGGCCTGCGCAATTTTACGCGGCGCCATGCCAAAAACGCGTGCACCGGCCATGGCGATATTCGAGGCGATGTCACCGTTTTTGTTGTCGTTCGGAATTTCCACCACAAAATCGGGCAGCTCTTTTTCCGGCAGAGTGCCGTTTGCCATCGCGTTTTTCACGCCGCGCATCAAAAGCGCGCGCGTTTCGTCCATGGCGGCCTGTTTCGGATTATAATTTTTAAAATCGTACATTTTATCGTTCCTTTTGTAAAATATTAGTTGACCTGTTTGACCGTGATGTCGACGATATTGCGGCTGATGCTCTCGGTGTCGACGTCCAAAAGATAGCTGAAGCGCACCCTGCCGCCGCGTGCGGAGAGCGAGGCCTGTATTTCGTCTGCCGCCACGCCGAGCGAAAGCGCACCCTCGCCGGTGTCGTAATGGCAAACATGTCGGCAGCCTTTTTCAATCACAAGTTGGCTCGGCGCCGGGCCGAAGCGCAGCATGCTGACCTTGCGCGCCCCTTCCACTTTCACGGTCGTTACACAGCCGGCATAGCCGGTGGCCTCGGTTTCGTGATAGCTGATGAAAAAATTGTCGTTTCGCTTCACAAAACTGCCGCGCGTCATCAATTTTACGCTGTCGCTCTGGCCGTCCTGCTCCATGGTGCCATGAATGGTAATCAAATAATCTTCTCGCAAGGAAATCCTCTTTTCTTCAAATCAAAACGAAACGGAAACTCGTATTTATAAGGTATATTGCTCAATGTCAATTTGCGTCACGCTGCCACCGGCATATTCGCCCAAAAACCAAGCGGAAAATTTTGCAAAACTTTCCGTGGAATCGCTGACAAAATAAGAGGCCGTGCCGCTGTTTGTGCCATCACACAGCAAATTGTGCTGCGTTAGAGCATTTTTTGCGGCGATGGCGGCTTCGCGTCCGGCGTCAATCAATGTCACTTTGCTGCCCATGATTTTGGCGAGAATCGGCTGAATCAGCGGATAATGAGTGCAGCCTAAAATCAAAGTATCCACGTCTGCGCGTTTTACATCGGTGAGATAATCCTGCGCCACAAGCGTGGTCACGGCATTGTCTGCGCCAAAATAGCCGTTTTCGACAAGCGGCACAAACAGCGGACAGCTTGTGGCGGTGATTTGTGCGCTCGGCAATAAAGAAGCAATCGCCTTGTTGTAGCTGCCGCTTTGGATGGTGGCCGGTGTGCCAATCACGCCGATGCGCCCGCTTTTGCTCGCCTTTGCCGCCGCCGCCGCCGTGCTTGCCACAACGCCGCAATACGGAATTTCGAGCGCGTCGCTCACGCTTTTCGGCAGTGTGCTGCTCACGGTGCCACAGGCGGCCAAAATAAATTTCACATGCTGTGCGCGCAAAAAGGCAATGTCCTGTTTTGCATACTGCACAATGGTTTCCACACCGCGCGTGCCATAGGGCACACGGCCGGTATCACCGAAATAGACAATATTTTCGTGCGGCAAAATCCGCCGCAATTCCCGTACGGCCGAAAGACCGCCGAGGCCGGAATCAAACACGCCGATGGGCGCGTTTTTGTCAGGCGTCTGCATGGCGAGCCTCCGCGCGGCGCAACGCGAGCGCAAGCAAGCTGTCCAACAGGGAAGCATAGGTGTCGCCGGCAGCCATCATCAGTTTTGGGTACATGCTGATGTCCGTGAAGCCGGGCAGCGTGTTAATCTCGTTGATGAGCACTTTTCCGCTGCCGCGCTCCACAAAAAAGTCTGCGCGCGCAAGCCCTTTGCAGCAGAGTGTGCGGTAGGCCTTGATGGCCGCCGCCTGCACTTCTTGCAGTTTTTCGGCCGAAAGTTGCGCGGGAATCGCCGTGCGGCTTGTGCCGGCAAGATATTTGTCCTCATAATCATAAAAATCTTTGCTTGCAAGAATTTCGCCCGGCAGGGTGCTCGTCACGTCGTCGTTGCCGCGCACGGCGCACTCTACTTCTTGCCCATCGACAAATCGCTCAAACACAATGCGGTCGTCATGCTGTGCGGCAAGCAAAACGGCGGCTTTCAGCTCCTCTTTATTTTGCGCCTTGCTGATGCCGACACTACTGCCGGCATTGGCCGGTTTTACGAAAATCGGATAGGATAGCTTTTTTTCAACACGCGCGGCAATCGCATCAAAATCATCGATTTCACGCGATTCCATAAAGTCCCATGCACAGCGGGCGATGCCGGCGGCGTCGAGCACAAAATTGGCAATGACCTTATCCATGCACACCGCACTGCCCAGCACACCGCAGCCGACATACGGCAGACCGGCCAAGTCTAACAGACCTTGCACGGTGCCGTCCTCGCCGTTTTTGCCGTGCAAAACCGGAAATACAACGTCGACATCAATGGCGCGATAAGTGCCGTTTTCAAAGGCCACAAGGCCGTGTACACCACTGCCCGGACAAATGGAAACCGGCGTGCAATCGCCTTTTTCCCATGCGCCGCTTTTGATGGCGGCCACATCGCCCTGATATAAAAACCATCGCCCGCTTTTGGTAATGCCCACGGGCAGCACTTCATATTTTTCACAATCCAAATTTTGCAGCACGCTTGTTGCGCTCATGCGTGAAACCTCGTGTTCACTGGAAACGCCGCCGAATAAAACAAGCACTCTCTGTTTTTTCATGATTAAAACCCCACTTTACCTCTTGTAACTTTTTGTGTTAAAGTATATGATACCATAAGAATAAAAATATTAAAAGACACAAACGCAGATTCGTCGTAAAAAACTTATAATTGTTGCATACTTGCCCTTGACGAAGTGATATTGCGTGTGTTATGATAGGTGTACCTCTTTTGCAGGTCTATTTTTTTGTGCGCATTTTCTCATGCGCCGCCTGCTTGTGAGGGAGGCTAATTAACCGTTTTAATGGAGGTGCCGAAGCATGAGAGTGAAAATTACACTGGCCTGCACGGAGTGCAAACAGCGCAATTACAACACGATGAAAAACAAGAAAAACAGCCCTGACAGACTTGAGATGAAAAAGTATTGCCGTTTCTGTAAGAAGCATACGATTCATCGCGAAACGAAGTAGAAAGGCGGAGAATCATGGCAGAAAAAACTGGAAAAAAAGTTGGCTTTTTCACGAAGGTTAAAAACTTTTTCGGCCGTATCGGCAAGTTCTTCCGCGACACTGTCAGCGAGATGAAAAAGGTCGTGTGGCCAAGCAAAAAGCAAATCATCAACAACACGCTTGTCGTGCTTGTGGTGGTTGTGATTGCCGCCATTATTATCTTCCTTCTTGACAGTCTGTTTGGCTTCAGCCTTGGTTTGCTGTTAAAAGCAAAACCATAGCGTGACCAAAAAGAAAGCGGGGGAATGAAAAGTGGAACAGGAAAAAGACGAACAGGCTCGGTGGTATGTGGTTCACACGTACTCCGGCTATGAAAATAAGGTTTCCCAAAACCTTATTACCATCGTGGAAAACCGGCGTCTGCAGGACCTGATTCATGAAGTGAAGGTTCCCGTGGAGATTGTGCCGGACATCAAAGACGGCAAAGAACGCGAAGTGGAACGCAAGCTGTTTCCGGGCTATGTGCTTGTGAAAATGGTGATGACCGACGAGAGCTGGTACATCGTGCGCAACACCCGCGGTGTAACCGGCTTTGTAGGCTCTACCACCAAACCCATCCCGCTGTCTGATGCAGAAGTGGATGCGCTTGGCGTAGACAAACGCGAAGTTCAGCTCGACTATGCAGTCGGCGAAAATGTCCAGATTATCGATGGCCCGCTTGAAGGATTTATCGGCAATGTGGAGGAAATTGACATCGCAGGCAAAAAAGTAAAGGTGAAAGTTTCCATGTTCGGGCGCGAAACGCCCGCAGAGCTCAGTTTTGCGCAAGTAAAACCGCTCTAAATTCAATCTCGCCAAAACCGCACACGCGGTTTAGGATAGAGTGCCTGTAATTATAGGTACTCGTGGGAGGATATTGGCACACGGCTCTTATCCGCAACTTACCACAAATTTTTGGAGGTGCACAAAATGGCTCAAAAGGTAGTGGGGTATATTAAACTCCAGATTCCCGCCGGTAAAGCTACCCCGGCTCCCCCTGTTGGCCCAGCGCTTGGCCAGCACGGTGTAAACATCATGTCGTTTACAAAAGAATTCAACGAGCGTACTCAAAAGGATATCGGTTACTTGATTCCGGTTGTCATCACCGTTTATGCAGACCGTTCCTTCAGCTTCATCACGAAAACACCGCCCGCCGCTGTCTTGATTAAAAAAGCAGTTGGCCTCGAAAGCGGTTCCGGCGTACCCAACAAAACAAAGGTTGCGTCCATCACTCGCGCACAGCTTGAAGAAATTGCCAACACAAAAATGGCCGATTTAAACGCCGCAGACCTCGATGCCGCCGTCAGCATGATTGCTGGCTCCTGCCGTTCGATGGGCGTTACAGTCGAAGGCTAATTTGTCCGTATAAAATTCGTGGGAGGAAAATTCCGCTAACACCACAGGAGGATAGTTTATGAATCAAGGGAAACATTATGTCGACAGCAAAAAGCTTGTTGACCGTACCAAATTATATGACAGCGACGAAGCGCTTGACCTTTGCTGCAAAACAGCAAAAGCGAAATTTGACGAAACTGTCGAATTGCACGTGCGTCTTGGCGTTGACAGCCGTCACGCGGACCAACAGGTGCGTGGCGCAGTTGTGCTGCCCAACGGCACCGGCAAAAACGTGCGCGTGGTTGCCATTGCCAAAGGCGATGCCGCCAAAGCCGCTGAAGCTGCGGGCGCAATGCTCGTGGGCGACGCTGACCTTGTAGCGCGCATTCAAAACGAAGGCTTCGTCGATTTCGACGTGCTCGTCACAACCCCCGACATGATGGGTCTTGTCGGCCGTCTTGGTAAAGTTCTCGGACCCCGCGGTCTGATGCCGAACCCCAAGGCCGGCACCGTTACTCCCGATGTCGGCCGTGCCGTAACCGAAGCGAAAGCCGGTAAAATCGAGTATCGTCTTGACAAAGCAAACATCATTCATGTTCCCGTGGGCAAAGCCTCTTTTGGCGCTGCCAAACTCGGCGAAAACGTGAAAGTTGTGATGGACGCCATTGTGAAAGCCAAACCGGCTGCCGCAAAAGGCCAATACATCAAAAGCGCGACCGTAGCCTCTACCATGGGCCCCGGAATCCGTATCAACAGCGCAAAATTCGGCGGCTAATTACGGCTGAGTTCTTGCGTGCCGCGCTTGCA
>JAVXRV010000044.1:0-14587 GCA_036643515.1 Ruthenibacterium sp. | reverse complement strand
TGTACATGCTGCAAACCCGCAACGGCAAACGCACCGCCGCCGCCGCTCTCAAAGTGGCCGTCGACCTTGTGGACGAAGGACAAATCACCGAAAAAGAAGCCGTTTTGCGCGTAGAACCGAAACAGCTTGACAGCTTGCTGCACCCGCAGTTTGACGCAGCCGCTCTCAAAGCCGCCGCCGTAATCGGCAAAGGCCTTGCGGCATCGCCCGGCGCCGCTGCCGGACAGGTTGTGTTCAATGCCGAAGATGCCAAAGAATGGCATGATGCCGGCAAAAAAGTGGTGCTCGTGCGCCTTGAAACAAGCCCCGAGGACATTGAGGGCATGGCCGTTGCACAGGGCATTTTGACCGTGCGCGGCGGCATGACAAGCCATGCGGCCGTTGTTGCGCGCGGCATGGGCACTTGCTGTGTTTCCGGCTGCGGCGAAATCGTGGTCGATTACGACAAAAAAGAATTTACACTCGGCGGAAAAGCCTATAAAGAGGGCGACTTTATCTCTCTGGACGGCTCGACCGGCAATATCTATGGCGAGGCCGTTGCCACCACGGCAGCCTCCATCAGCGGCGACTTTGACCGCTTGATGAAATGGGCTGACGATTTGCGCGAGCTGGAAGTGTACACCAACGCAGACACACCGGCCGACGCACAGCACGGCTCTGATTTTGGCGCACAGGGCATTGGCCT
The DNA here is from genome assembly GCA_036643515.1 of Ruthenibacterium sp. GTDB lineage: Bacteria > Bacillota > Clostridia > Oscillospirales > Ruminococcaceae > Ruthenibacterium. Next base: position 13,902 of record JAVXRV010000044.1, on the reverse strand, counting down.
TTGCCGCACAGAGCACATGTTCTTTGAAGCAAGCCGCATCAAAGCCATGCGCGAAATGATTGTGGCCGACAACACCGCCGACCGCGAAAAAGCACTCGCGAAAATTTTGCCGTATCAACAGGGCGACTTTGAGGGACTGTTTGAAGTGATGGGCGAGCGTCCTGTCACGATTCGCTTCCTTGACCCGCCTCTGCATGAGTTTTTGCCGACCAAAGAGGGCGACATCAAAGAGCTTGCCTCTGACCTTGGCATCACGGTGGAGCGCTTGCATCAGGTCATCGAAAGCCTGCATGAGTTCAACCCGATGATGGGACATCGCGGCTGCCGTTTGGCGGTTTCGTACCCTGAAATTGCTGCCATGCAAACAACAGCCGTCATCAACGCGGCACTTGCCGTGCAGAAAAAGACCGGCGCGAAAATTGTGCCGAACATCATGATTCCGCTTGTGGGCGAAGTGAAAGAACTGAAATTCGTCAAAGACATCGTGGTTGCTACGGCTGACAAAATTATTGCGGACGCAAACAGCGACATGAAATACGAAGTTGGCACGATGATTGAAATTCCGCGCGCTGCTTTGACGGCCGACGAAATTGCCACCGAAGCCGAGTTCTTCAGCTTTGGCACCAACGATTTGACGCAGATGACGTTCGGCTTCAGCCGCGACGACGCGGGCAAATTCCTTGATTATTATTACAGCAACAAAATTTACGAATCCGATCCGTTTGCGCATCTTGACCAAAAAGGCGTCGGCAAATTGGTACAAATGGCGGCAGACCTCGGCCGTAAAACCCGCCCCGACATCCATCTTGGCATTTGCGGCGAACATGGCGGCGACCCCACCTCCATCGAGTTCTGCCACAAAGTCGGCCTCAACTATGTTTCCTGCTCGCCGTTCCGCGTGCCCATTGCACGCCTTGCCGCAGCGCAGGCAGCCATCAAATTCCCGCGCAATAAATAAACGATAATTCGTTAAAAATCAAGGCACGTTGCATGAATTGCAACGTGCCTTTTTTGTTTTACTTCAGCTATTTTGGCAGCGCACGAGCACGCGGCGGCGCTCGTTTTGCGCACAGGTAAAGAGCGCTAAATCGCAGCCGTCTGCCGTGAGTGCCGCGACATCGTCCTCGGCAATGGTGGTGACTTTCGAAACGGTATAATGCTGTTCGATACCGTTTGCATCCACGAAAAACACTGCGTCGCCCACCGCCAGTTTTTGCAGGCCGCCAAACTGCCCTTTGTAATTGTGGGCACAGAAAATTTGTTTTGCATCGCCGTTTTGAAAAGCAGGATAGCGGCAGGGCGCGTTTTGCAAAAGTTCTGCACTGTAATCGGCTTGGATGGGCAATTGCAGCGACAGCGCGGGAATCGTGAGAACGCCGCAAATATCGACGGATTCGTCACACACGGCGGGTGTCTTTTGCGGGTTTTCCGCCGCTGTCGGCGGCATGATTTGTGCGTTGAACGCGGCGAGCATCGCGCTTGAGGCTGTGGCGGCCGCGCGTGCATCGGCGCTGTTTTGCTGCCAAAAGACGCACGCGCACGCTAAAAACAGCACACCCATGCAAATTTTAAACAAGCCTCGCTTACTTTTGTGCATACTTGTGTTCCTTTTTGCTTCGGTAGCGCTGTCGCCCGCCGACCGCAATACAGCAAACACCGGCGGCGGCAAACAGCCAAATGCGAAGCGTTTTTTGCCCTGTCTGCGGCAGTTTTTCAGCGGGCGGCAAGGGTGTTTCGTCGGCATATGCCGCGCGTTTCGGCTGTGCCGTCACGTTGTAAATCCAGCTTGCGCCATCGGGTGCACACAGCGGAATCGTCACGAAGAAAGGGTCGGTTTTTGCCGTGAAACCGCCGCTTTTTTCGTCTGCAATCTGCACAAGATACAGCCCTGTATCCAAATTGAGAAAAACGGCGACACCTGCGGCATCTGTTTTGATTTGCGTGCCGGAGAGATGTTTTTTTTCGGCGAAAAGTGTGAGTTTTTGGGCAGCTTCTGCCTGTTTTTGTGCGGTGTACAACGTGTGCAGTGCAATATCGGACGCTACATAATCCGGCGTCAATACATAATTTTCTCTGACGCAATCTGCCACGCGCCGCACGGTGACGGCTGTGGCAGACAGCGGTGCGGGAGCGCCGGCCACGGCGCAAAGTTGCACCGTAATACTGCCGAGCGGCGCGGCGGCATACGTGACGACAGACAACGAAAGCGCCGCAATCAGCACAAGCGGAAAAATCCATCGTTTGCTATGATGACGCTTTTGCATCCGCTTCACTCCCCTTTTGATGTTTGTTTTTGCGATGTTTTACCCACAGCATGAGCGGAAGAATGGGCATGGCAAGCAGCCACAGCCACATTTTCGGCGATGATTCCGGTGACGCGGGCATTTGCGCAGGATTCCGAGGCGCTTCGGGATTCTGCGGCACATAAGGCACGCGCACGCCGCGCACAAGCAGCCGATGCGAATTGACTCCGTAGGGCGTACAGGTCAATAATGTGACATAGTCTTTGCCTTGCACAATTTCAAGTGCATCCACTTCTTCCGGCAGCACTATTTTGATTTGGTCTGTCTTGTAGGCGAGCGTTTCGCCGAGCACTTGCACATAAAATACGTCGCCCTGTTTTATTTGGTCTAAATCGGTAAAAAGGCGTGCATTGGGCAGGCCGCAATGTGCCGATAACACGGCATGCGTGCCTTTTCCGCCTACCGGCAGCGAGGATTCGGGCAAATGGCCGACGCCTTGCTGCAAAGCTTCTTCTCCCACGCCGTGGGCAATGGGCAAATGTACGTCGATAGACGGAATATCAAGCGTTCCCATGATGTTTTCAACGTTCAGTTGTGCTTGATAGGCGATATTTTGCGGGCTGTCGGCGTTTTGCGGTACATTTGGTTTAGGGCTGCCGGAAAGTTTTGCATTGTAGGCCTTGGCTGCGGCAAGCAAGGCATCGCGGGCGCTTGTGTCAAGATGCTGCACCGTTGACGCATAACTTTTCACTGCCGCCGTGGACGTTTTTTTGCTAATCCATGCGCTGACAAGCGGGTACAGAAGAATCGCAAGGCCGAGCGCAAACACAAGGCCGATGGCAAAAAGCGGCTTCTTTTTGAGCATGATACGTCCTTTTATTTAAGATTTGGCGCGATTTTTTCTACTGTAGACGAAGAACAAACCACCGGCCAAAACAAGTAGGCTGACACCGCAAATCACGAAAATGGTCGTGCCCATGCCGCCCGTGCCGGGAAGTCTGAATCCTTTGGTGTTGACGATTTCGCCCGCGAAAACGCCGCTATTTTCTATAAATTGGTCGCCGATAACCTTCCATGTGGCCTGTTCTTTTCCTGTTGTGATGCTTGTCGGCAGTTGAACGCTGATTTTTACGGGAATGACCTGTTTTAATAAGTCGTATCCGGCAGGTGCTTTTGTTTCTTTGATGTAATAATCGCCGGCAATGAGGCCGACAAAACTTGCGACGCCGTCTTTGTCGGTGATGATTTTTCCCGCAATATTTTTTTCAAGTTCTGTGGTGACGTGTGTGCCGGTTTCGTCTGTTACCACTTTATAGGAATAGAATTTGACAGGGGTCGTGCAAGCGGCATCGCTGTAAATTTCAAATTCGGCACCGGCCAGTTTTTCCTGTGCACCGCCCACTTTGGTCAGGTTGATGGCGGTGGTATACACGACGGTATGTTGTTCCGGCGTTGTGTAAGGCTTGCCCGTGCCTGGGTTGTTGGTGTAGGTCAACGTGACGCTGTTCGGGTTGCCTGTGGCGCCGAGAGTGGCTTTTTCGTTCAGCACCGCCGAATAAGTAGCGGTCAGCAATTTTGCGTTTTTAATGTTGGCATACGTAAAGTCAATTTTAAGAACGTTGCCGCCTGTTACCGTTACGGTGTAATCTGCGGCCGTCAAAAGTTTTCCGTCTGCCATGACGACAACGCTGCTCTGGTCGAGTGTCAGGCCGGCACTGAGCGTATCTGTGAGATAATAATGAATGCCTGTGGCATTGGCTGCATAGGTGGGGACACTGGCGGTCAATTGAAATTTTACGGTGTCGCCAATTTTTACGTCGGCCGATTTCGCCGTGGTGACACTTGCACCCTCGCCGCGCAGAATGTCTTTGGTGACGTTTGCTTTTGAAGTTTTAACCGTCACGGAAACGTCTGCCGCGCCGGTGTCTTTGTCTGGAACGGACACAAGAATGGGTTTTGAGAGAACCGTGCCGTCATTGGCATTGTTTTCGGTTTCACGAATCAGATAGTAACCATACGGCAAAGCGGTGAACACACCCGCTGTTGCAGTGGCATCTGCCGTATGGGTGACTTCCGACAGCGCGACGCCGAGCGCTTCCATTTTGGCGGCATCCGTCACCGCCGAAAGTGCCTTCAAAACTTCCGCATCTGCCGAACCGGCAGTCAGCGGTGCGCCGAGTGTGTCTACAATTGCCTGTTTGTAGAGGAAATTGAGCGCCATGTCGGTGTACAGCACTTCGCTGCCGACTTTGGACGCGTTCCACGTGACAACGCGGTGGGCTTCGTAGACGGAACTTGTTTTGGTGGCACCCGCGGTATCTTTCATGGTGACTGTGCCGGTGAGCGGTGCTGCCGCGGCGGGGACAGCGAGGGAAAGCAGGAGAAACGCGGTGGTAATGATTGCGCTGATTCGTTTGAATTTTTGCATAATTTGCTCCTTTTTCATTTGAATTTGACAGGACGTTTACAACGCGATGTTAAGACGTATCATCGCCCTCTTTCCGGCGGCTTTGCAGCCAAACGACGCACAGCGCCGCCGCAAACATGAAAAATCCACCGCCCGCAACGAAAAAGCACTCAGTACCGATGCCGCCCGTAGCGGGCAGCGTGAGGCGGCGTGTGTTTGTGATTTGCACCTGCCAAAAAACGAGGTCTGTGAGCACACCGGTTCCCTGCACGATTTTTCCCGTGCCATCGCCGTTTAATGTGATGATGATATCCATGTTCAGCGGAATACAGTTTGGCGGTGCTTTTATTTCGGCCAAACAATAATTGCCGGACGACAGCTTGGCGGCAAACGCGGCCGTGCCGTTTTCGTCGGTGACAACGGTGCCGATGCGCGCACCGGTTTTTTCCCAAAGGGCACTTTGCTTATTGTAAACCGCGCGATAAAGTTCAAATTCTGCGTCTTTGAGCGGCGTTTTCTGCGCGGTGTCGTCTGTTTTTAAAATTTGCAGTGTCATTGCGTCGGCGTGCACCTGCACCACCGGTTTTTGATATGGCTTTTGCACACCGGCACCGCCTGCACCGGCAAGATACGAAAGTGTTGTTTTGGCGTTGTCGTTGGCATAAAAGCCGGATTTCAGCGCACTGGTTTGGTTGGCAGCGTAATCGGTGTCGGCATCGCCGCGCACCGAATATCCCTGTTTTGCATAAATGTCGTAGGCCTGCTGTGTGACCGCCACATTGAACGAAAGTGTGTAAACGGTGTTTGGTACAAGGCTGAATGTCGGCACAAACGTGGCGGTGATTTTTTTGGTTTGCGGGTCTATCACGACCGACTGCACAATGCCATTGCCGGCCGCGGTAATATTTTTACCGTCCCACAATATTTTTTCGGTATTGCCCGATTTTGCCACAAGTTTCGCCTGCAAATTGCTTGCCTTTTCAAAATCCACATATTGGCTGAGCGTGTCTGTGATTATGACATTGTGCGGGCCTAAAATGCCGGCAAAGATGGCATCTAAATCGGCAAAACTATCGGCGTTGATGTAGCGGCCTTTTCCGCTGGCAAGATATTGCAGTACTGTGGGGTCATCTTGGCCTACGCCGACGGAAAAAATATTCAGTTTGGGATTGTCGGCAGCAAATCTTTTCACAAGCGCTTTGTTTGCTTCTTTGCAGAACCCAATATTTCCGACGCCGACCGCGCCGCCCTCGCCGGAACCATAGCGATAAACACCGCCCGACGTGCGCAAACTTTGCGGCACATACTCGTTTCCTTGGCCGAAAACCGCCGTTACATTGTGCACATCGGCGGGCGGCAAACGCTGCGTAGACAGCGCGTGTGTCGGCACGCCGTCGCTCATAAACAAGAGATACTGTGTTGATTTTGCAGTGCCGTGCGGTTGCTTTAACAGTTGCTGTGCCTGATAAAGACCCGCGCCGTAATTGGTGCCGCCGATGCCGCGGCGCAAAGGCTGTGGAAAACGTGTAAGCCCTGTCGCATCCATCCAGCCTTGATAAATGGTGGCGTCGCCGACGTCTTGATCTGCTTTTATTTGGCCGTTCACAATCGGGTTATCCTGTGCCCAATTGAATCCGCAGTTCCAGTTTGGCATCTTTGCGCCCCAAAAACACACGATGCTTAAATTGTTTTCAGAATGCGCCTTTAAAAAGCGTGCGGCAAACCCATCAGTGCCCATCACGGCATCGTTGAGAATTTTCATGCGGGCATCGTCCATACTGCCGGAAACATCGAGCACGAGCACCACATCGGCCGGCATTTCAATGCCGCCGGCAACGTCTAAATACAGGCGATAGGCGTCTTTACCGGTGAGCGTAGTGTCCGGATTTTGCCCGCCGTCGTTCAGATAATCAATGCGTTTATGATAGTCCACTTTTCCGCCGTTTTCCTCTGGCGGCGGCGTGTACAAGGCCGTAATATTGCGGTGTTTGTCGATGGGCACCTGTCGGTACAGCGTGAGCGGCGTTGCCTGTGCTGCGTCGGTGGTGGACATATAGCGTACGCCGCTGCGCATCGCCCACGTGTTGGCATGGCTCTCGAGCGTTTTTGGGTCGGTATATGTGAAAAGTGTTTGCGCATTTGCCGTGCCACCGGCGGCCGTGCCTAGATTGGACGGATTGCCGTAACCATCTCTGTACTGGCAAAGATAGGCACTGTTGGCATTTTGCAAATAGAACGCCGCCGGAGAGAAGTTTTGCGTGGCACGCCATCGAAATGCCGATTCGGGCGTGGAAATGCCCTTGGATATCGACGCCGTTGATGCGTGCCGTGGTTTGAAAAACACGCGCGGCACGGATGTTTTGCGCATTGCCGCTGTCAAGCCCCATGGCATAGTTGGTGGCGTCGGCAATCACATACTGTTCGCCGTTTTCAAATTGGTCGGCCGGAATCCAAATGGACTCAATTGCGTCGAGATATTGTGTTTCAAACTGCGTGTTGGGCAACGAAACAGGGTTTGTGTAGTATGTGATGGCGTTGCCCGCCGCATCCTTGGCCGGCAAGTCGCGCCAAGTATACGTCCACTGTGTGTCGGCACACAGCACCGCGTCGCGCTGCATGATCGGCTGATTGCTCGCAGCCAAACGCACCGTGACGCTGTCGGGTCGTGTTTCGATGTCGCCGCCCGCCCAGTCCATGGTGAGTGTGAGAGAAATTGTGTCTTGCGAGGGCGCACCGGCACGCGTTTGCGGCGGCAGCGACAACGGCAATTCTGCGCCCTGTAACAACTCACCATTCGCCAAATCATCGGCGGCAGGCACGTCATTTTCCTGCGTGCCGGACGAGGAAACAGCCGGCGGAATGACATCCTCAGGAATGGCCGATGTGCTTTGCGATGCTGACACGCTTTGCGACGCTGATGCGCTTTGCGGCGCTGATATGCTTTGCGGTACTGATGCGCTTTGCGGCGCTGACACGCTTTGCGGCGCTGATATACTTTGCGATGTTGATATACTTTGCGACGTTGATATACTTTGCGACGTTGATATACTTTGCGATGTTGATATACTTTGCGGCACTGAGGCAGTCTGCGACGTTGACGTACTCTGCGATACTGACGCGCTTTGCGCCGGTGTGCTGTCTGTCTGCGCAGCGTTTGCGTCGGGCAAAACATATGCAGAAACCGCAAACCACGCCGCCAAAGTCAGGCACAACAGACGCTTTACGCGTTTCTGCGTGCCATGCGTTATTTTGTGCATCCACACCACCTCCTCCGTCTATATCTATGCCGCGCGGCCTGTCCGTATGCAAAAGTTTTTCAAGCCGGCAAGAGCAACGGTCTGGCTAGGAGGGGTGTACATGATGCACAAATAAAAAACACGCGGCCGCTTTTTGGGCGCCGCGTGTTTTTGTGATATATTTTTACCGCTCCCCTCGCGGGGCAACGTCAATATTGTCGTAAAAAATCGTCAATTTCTGTGCGGCTGTCCTCTAAAAAGGTCTTGTAGCCGCAAAAGGTTTCCGTTTCGTTCAAATACATATTATTGCGCATGCGGGGGCAGCCGCCGCCGCACATTTTTTGATAGGCACAATTTTGGCACAGCGCCGCAACTTCATGCGGGCGATTCAAAAATTTTTGCATGGCTTCGCTGTTTTCTATCTCCGCATACGGCTGTTTTGCCAAATTTCCGCTCCGCCATGCGTCGGTGACAAAAAAGTCGCACGGATAAGTGCTGCCGTCGGCTTCTATGATAAACTGCGCTTGACACACACCTGTAAATCCACAGGCGGTGACGGCGTGTTTTGTCAGCAAATTAAACAAGTCATCGAATAATTTTACGCTGATATAGTGTCCACTGCGCAAATCTTTTTTCCAAAATTTGAAAAGCTCCGTATAAAAGGAGGCAAACCGCTGTGGCGTGAGTGCGTAGGCGCTGTGCGTGCCCGAAAGCTCCGACAAACACGGAATAAACTGCACGTAGGCGATGTTTTCTTGCCGCAAAAAGTTCCACACCTTGGCGGGATAACGCGCGTGGTGATTCGTGAGCACCCACAAAATATTATACTCGATTTGATACGCGTCAAAGAGATGTTTTGTGTGCATAATGCGCGAAAACGTCCCTTTTTGCGTGGCGTCCACCCTGTTTTCGTCGTGCATTTTGCCGTCGCCATCCAGCGACAAACCCACGAGAAAATGATGCTCTTTCAGAAAATCACACCATGCCTCGTCAATCACAAGGCCGTTGGTTTGCAGCGCATAATGCACGGTCACCTGCTTTTTTTGTGCATTGACAAGCGCAATAAACTGTTTGAAATAGGCAAGACCGGCCAGCGTCGGCTCGCCGCCTTGAAACGCGAACGAAACGTCATCGCCCTCTGCCATTGCGGCATAAATATTTTGCAGCAACCCCTGTGTAATGTCGGGCTGCATGATGCCATACGAAGCAACGCGGCGCAATTGGCTGACCTCCGCATAAAAACAATAATGACAGCGCATGTTACACAGCGCAGACGCCGGCTTGATTAAAAATGAAAAATGACGCATATTTTTACCTCTTGCCCATCTGTTGACTTTATTTCTAAGTGTACCATATTTTTCATCTTTTTTCAAAAACAACAAATTTCGACATCAGATTGCCATTTTCGGTTGAGCTGTCGACTTTTTTATGATATACTTTATGGTGCTATCAGACAAGATTAAACGGATGCAGGAGGAACACAGACATGCTTGAAATTGCCATCTGTGACGACAACAAAGATGATTTGCAACAAATACAAGCTGCCATTATGGCATATATAGCAGAAAATGCGTCTGCACACATTTCTGTTTACAGCACACAATCACCCACAGCACTTGCCGAAAAAATCACGAATGGCGAGCGCAGTGATATCTATATTCTCGATTTATTGATGCCGGAAATGAACGGCATTTCGCTCGGCAAACTTTTGCGCGACAATGGTTGTCACGCGCCGATTATCTATGTTACCTCGTCGTCTGAGCACGCGTTTGCGGCCTTTGGGCTGTGCGCATTGCGCTATTTGATGAAGCCCGTGTCGCGGGAAGAACTGTTTTCGTCACTCGATTTTGCACGGCACAATCTGGCACAGCACTCGGTTAAAAACTTTTATGTCAAAACAAAAGACGGCATTCAAAAAGTGCCGGTAGAAGATATTATCTGCGTGGAAAACATCCAGCGCTCTATGCAATTTTCGCTGCAAGATGGCACAAAAATCAACAGCGTGTGCAATCGAGAATCGTTTGAGGCGCACCTTGCGCCGCTGCTTGCAGACGATGCTTTTGCACAGCCGCACAAATCTTTTTTGATACACCTGAAATTTGTACAAAATTTACAGCCGGATATTCTCATCCTTGACAATGGCTTGCACATCCCCATCAGCCGCAATTACGCAAGCGATTTGAAGCGCCGCTACCTTAAATATTTGGCGCAAAATGAACAGTAGGAGGACGCGCTGATGCTTCCGTTCACTTTTTTTCAATATCGGCTTTCTAATATTTTGGTGCTGCTGTTTGCGTGCTTTTTTTTGAAGTTGCGCTATCGCTATCGCACCACCGCCCTCATTGCGTGCATTGGCTGTTTGCTCAGCACGGCGCTCGATCTTTCCATGGTGAAAGCCGGCGCACACGGCGCACACTTGATTGCGTTTACGATTCTTCAAATTATTCTGACGCAGGGAATCATTTTTGCGCTGTGCCGCTATCGCGATTTTCGCACGCTGTTTACAGGGTTTAGCATTGCTACGTATATTTTTGCCGGAAGCATCTGTGGTGTCTTCGCCTTTTATGCCACCGGCAAAGTCATTCTGTCGCTTTTGATTGAAACGCTCAGCGCACTGGTGGTGCTTTTGTTTTTGCTGCATTATATGCGCGATATTTATCTTGCCGAGCAACAACTGCGCGTGCACGGCTGGCTGCCTATGTGCGTGATTCCCGCGCTGTTTTATCTCGCGCTGTACTCGCTGTCGGCCTACCCCGGCAACCTGTTCACAACGCCGGCCAATATCATCACGGTTATGATTTTGCTGATTATGATGGTGGTGGCCTATATTTTGATGTTTCAGCTTTTGTCACAGCAGCGGCGCGACAATGAATTATTGCGCAACAACGAGCTGCTTGAAACCTATGCCAAACGCATGGAGCACGAGAGTGAAGTGCTGCAAAAATCCGAGTTTGAAACCTCGATGCTGCGTCATGATATGCGCCATCATGTGCGCATTATGGCGTCGTATCTCGACGCGGGCGACCTTGATTCGCTGCGACAAGCCTTTGCAGAAACTGATGCCTCCATCACCGCACTGACGCCCGCGCAATACTGCGAAAACGTGGCCGTAAACGCCATTATCCGATACAGCGTTGCACATGCAAAACAGTTAAATGTACATTTTTCCATACAATTAGACATTCCGCAAACGCTGCCCGTCAGCGATTTTGAGTTTTCGATTGTGGTGTCGAATCTGCTTGAAAACGCGCTGCAGGCTGCGTCACTGGTGAAAGACCCCGGCGAGCGCAACGTGCAAATCCACGCACACCGCACAAAAGGCAGTTTGATTGTGGAAGTGTCAAACAGCTATACCGACATGCTTGAATTTGCGCCCGATACCGGCTTGCCGCTCTCTCACGGCGGTGAGGGACACGGCTATGGCATTCGCAGCGTCATCGCTTTTGCCCAAAAAAACGATGCTATTTTTGACTATTCTGCTGAAAATCATTGCTTTTTTGCGCGTCTGTTATTGAACGGATTTTGACTTGCTTTCAGGAGGCTTTGATGTGTCGACTTTATATGTGGCCGATTTAGACGGCACGCTGCTCAACGAAAACGGCGTTTTGTCGGGCGAAACGGTGTCGATTTTAAAACCGCTTTTGGCACAGGGTCTGCAATTTACGGTCGCAACCGCACGCAGTCCGGCCACTGTGGTGGATTTGCTTGCGCCCCTTGCACTGCACACGCCGGCCGTGCTGATGACCGGTGCTATTTTATACGATTTAAACGCCACACGCGTTTTAAAAACCAATGCGCTGTCCCCCGCTTGCGTGCGTGATATCTGCCAAATTTTGGAGAGCAGAAATCAAGAGGCACTTGCCTACTGCGTTAAAAATGAAAAATTGTGGGTTTATTATAAAGAGTTTTGCTGCGATTTTGAACGCGCTTTTGTGGCGGAGCGCATGCATTCTCCGTATAAAACTTTTTGCCAAACCGCGCGGTATGCGCCGGCGCTCGCGGGCGGCGATACGCTGATGTTTTTGCTTTGCGTGCCGCATGAGGCACTTGCCAAATCGCTGTGCGAGGCATTTTCTGCCGTGCCGAATCTCCGCTGTTATTACTATGCCGACGAATATAACCGCGGCGGCTACACTCTTGAAGTATACGACGCCAATTGCACCAAGGCGCATGCGCTCGCGGACGTCATCGCGCTGACCGGCGCGGATAATATCATCAGTTTTGGCGATAATATCAACGATATCCCGCTGTTTTCCATGAGCACGGAGAGCTGTGCCGTGGCCAATGCCGTGCCTGCGGCCAAACACGCCGCCACGCGGGTGATTGGTGCAAACACAAACAGCGGTGTCCCAAATGGATTGCGGCACATTTTGCCGGAGAACGGACGTAAAAATGCAAAAAACAGATCTTGCAACGCCGCTTTTGTCGTGGTTTGACAAAAGCAAGCGCGTGTTGCCATTTCGCACATTGTCCACGCCCTACCGCGTGTGGGTGAGCGAAATTATGTTGCAGCAAACGCGCGTATCTGCCGTTTTACCCTATTTTGAACGCTTTATGACGGTGCTGCCCACGATTGCCGATTTGGCCGCGTGCGAGGCAGAGCAACTGCAAAAATTGTGGGAGGGGCTTGGCTATTACAGCCGTGTGCACAATTTGCAAAAAGCGGCACGCATTGTGATGGCCGAATATGGCGGCGCACTGCCCGCCGATTTTGCCGCACTGCAAACGCTGCCCGGCATTGGTGCATACACCGCGGGCGCGATTGCGTCCATCTGTTTTCATCTGCCGGTGGTGGCGGTGGACGGCAATGTGCTGCGCGTTTTTGCGCGGGTGCTGAATTGTGACGGAGATATTCTACAGCCGGACGTGAAAAAATTTCTCTCTGCCGCCGTGCAAGCGGCACAGCCGCCCGCGCGATGCGGCGATTATAACGAGGCCTTGATGGAGCTTGGCGCACTTGTTTGTGTGCCGAACGGTGCGCCGCTGTGCGCAGAGTGTCCGCTGTGTGGCCTGTGTGCGGCGCAAAAAGCGGGCACACAAAGCACACTACCGCACAAAACGCCGAAAAAGGCGCGCAAAATGCTTGATTACACCGTCGCACTGCTCGTGTGCGGCCATCGTGTATTGCTCGAACAACGGCCGCAGAGCGGCCTTTTAGCAGGCTTGTGGCAGCCCATTTTACTGGACGGCACGCTTGACGAAGCCGAAACCGTCGCCGCACTTGCCAAACGTGGCTTTGCGTGCAGTGTCATCGCGCCGCTGCCGCCCGCAAAGCATATTTTTACACATCTCACATGGCAAATGACGGGGTTTTTATGCGATGCACCAGAATTTTCATTGCCGAGCGGCTTTGCGTTTGCGTCGGCAGACGACATTGAAAATGTGTACGCCATTCCGAATGCATTTAAAGTTTACAAAAATGAACTGGTAAAACTCTTGTAAACTTGTTTGAAAACGGCTATAATAAACACAGAGCACTTCCCCTTGTGGGGCGATTCTATGGGGCGGCCACAGGCCGATGCATAATCTGTTATAAAGAACGGAGGCGCTTTCTATGGGCTTGTTGTTACAGGCAAAACTTGTAAAGGATGCCATTCACTTTGCGCCCGCCGCGCTTGCCATGGGCAAAGCCGTGCACACGGAAAAACAAATGAAAAAGCGAATCAACGCTGCGTTGCATCCGCAAACACGAAAGGACACAATCACTATGAAAAAATCTACTTTTGCCGCTGTTATCGTATTTTTAAGTGCCATTGCCGGCGCGCTTGGTGCTATTTATCTCTATCTGCGCCGCCGCGAATCCGAGCTTGACGAATATGAACAGTTGCTGTTCAGTGAAGATTTCAGCCACGAAGATGCGGCAGCCGAGGCAAAAGCCGACGCCGACGCCACCGTGTATGACGACGAAGCGCCCGAAGACGATATTTAAGATTGAATCTTGTTTTCTCTTATCCGCAAACCCTTTGGTTTGCGGATATTTTTTGTGCAGCAGTGCATGATTGCTGCTGCTCCGATA
>JAVXRV010000043.1:14435-14782 GCA_036643515.1 Ruthenibacterium sp. | reverse complement strand
CCATCAACTGTCCCTGTCCGAAACTGATAGAAGCAAGCTCGCCTGTATTCTGCAAAATTTCTGCCGACGGCACATTGCCGCGTGCCGTGCGCAGTGTACCGTAAATGGGCGTGCTTTCGCCAAAGCCTGCATTGTGAGCATATTCTGTGATAATTTCTCCGCCCAGGCGCAAGCCGAGCTGCACAAAATAACAGTTACAACTTTGCGCAAGCGCCTGTTGTAAATCGACTGTTCCGTGCCCTTTTCCATAGGCACAACGATACGTGTGACCGTCCACTGTAATACTGCCGCTACAGGTGTACTCCTCCTCAGGGTCGATGCCGTTTTCAAGCGCCGCGGCAGCCAAA
>JAVXRV010000043.1:0-14425 GCA_036643515.1 Ruthenibacterium sp. | reverse complement strand
AAAGCGGCTTGAATACCGAGCCGACGCTGTAACTGCTGATGCTGCGATTGAGCAGTGAAGTATCTTTTCTTTTCAGACTTTGCGCAATATCTTCCGGTGCAAACTGTGGCATGCTGACACTCGCACGCACACGACCTGTCGCGGTTTCAAGCACCACAATGCTGCCCCTGTCCATCTCGGTGGACGCAATGGCTTCACACACGCGCTGCAACGTTTCATCCATCGTCAGCATCACGCCTTTGCCAGAGCCTTGCGTAGCAAGTACACGCGGCGTGCTTTCGGCCGCAAAAGCACCGTATACATTGGTGATGCCGCTGATGGCACGCGATGTGCTGCCGCCTTGCAGCAGCGTGTCACAGGCGCCCTCAAGACCCGCCACACCATGCCCTGTGCTATCCACATAGCCAATCAAGTGCTCGGCAATCGGCAACGGCAGATAGCGCTTCACACGCGGAAAAACAAAGGCCGATACCTGCGTGCTGTTTTCTTCTATCAGCGGCAATAAAAACGGTTTGCTTTTTTGAATGTTTGCATACAGTTTATCTTTATCACGCGGCGCTATGGCATCAAACATTTGGTAATAACTTTCGGCGGTGGGTTCCAGTAATAAATTATTTTGCACATTTGCACCGGTCAACGGTGTAAAGTGACAATCGAAAAAATTGCCGCGTCCGTCATCGAGCGGCAATAGAAATTCAGCCTGCCTGTTTGCCGCCTGCGCATATGCAGTGCTTGTGGACAGCGATGTCAACCGGCACAGCAAAAGCGCAAAGCAAAGCAAAAAACCGGCAAACACAAGCACCACACGATTTTCCCGCACTGCTCTCACCTCTTTATACGAGAGTGTGGACAAAAACACGGCTTTGCAATCACAAAAGCACAAAAAACCGGCCGACTGTTCAGCCGACCGGTTTTGCTAAAAATATCTATTTGCAGGCCGCACCGCCGTTGATTTGGCAGTTTACGGTGTTGAGTTTCTGCATCATGATGGATTCAAGCAGCGAGATGCTGTTGGTCATGTCTGTGATGCTCTTGTTGAGGCAGAGTAATTGATTCGGCGTGACACCGGGCATTGTCACAAAGCGCTGAATCTTTGCGCCCTCTGCGTTGGCAATTGCGCCAAGCGCCGTTTCAACAAGTGCCACAGAATCAATCAAATCGTTGATTTGCTGCAGATAATTGTTCGTGAAAACGCGCGTGCTCACGCTGTTGCTCACACTGTTTGCCTTGACGCCATTCACAACGCCGGGGATCACGGTGTAGGCATATGCCGTGTTTGCCACGTTCACAATGGGATTCGGTACAGGAATCGCAGTCACTTTCACCTTGAAAGAAATCGTCACGCTCTGCCCTGCCGGAATGGCATTCAGCAAAGTGATGGCGCTGGCCGGACTACCGCTGTACGGCACGCTCACCGTGAGCGAGCCCGGTACTAAAACAGTGCCACTCGGCAATGGGTCACTCAGCACGACATTGTCGGCCGCAACGTTGCCGGTATTGGTAACCGTGAGATTGTAGGTGATGACATCGCCGATATAAGCAATCGCTTTGTCGGTGGATTTCACCGTGACAAGATTGGCCGTTGAAACCGGTGTTTTGACCGTGTTGCTGTTGCCGCCGGCCGTGACGCCGTTCGGATTTGCGGGGTCGACGGTATAGGCATATTGTACGGCGGCCGTGTTGGGAATCGGATTGACGGCGGGTGCGCTGTTGGCAAGTTTCACTTTAAATGTAATGGTTGCCGTGCCGCCGGCCGGAATGGGTGCTGTCAGTGTGACAGCGGTGCTTGCATCGCCCGTAAACGGAACACTGGCTGTGGTAGAGCCGGCCACATAGGTGGTGCCGGCCGGAATAGGATCGGTGACAATGACTTGATTGGCCGGCGCATTGCCGCTGTTGTGCAATGTGAGGGTGTACGTTAAAATGTCGCCAAACTGCGCGTAAGCCGGCGTAACCGATTTGATGAAATTGCCATTAGACGTTAAATCCGCATAGCTGATTTGCGTTGAAACCGGATTGGTGCTGCCGGAAGTGCCGCCGGGCACATTAGCGGACGCAATATTCACAATAGGATTTGAAACGGGTGCCGCCGACACCTGCACCTGCCATGATGCCGTAACCGTGCTTTTGGCAGGCATGGTGACTGTGAGTCCGGTTGCCGGTGTGGTGCCTGTATACGGCACGCTGACAATCAAATTGCCAAGATACGTTGTACCGGCCGGTGTGGGGTCGGTCAGCACGACACCCGGCAGCGGGAAGTTGTTCGGGTTGATGCCTGTGACCGTATAGGTCAACACATCGCCCGGTTGTGCGTTCAATTTATCGACACTTTTATTGAAAATTTGCGGTGCGGCATTGAGGATGGTGTATTCCACCACATCGCCAAGCGCCGGTGTAAAGTTGATGGGCAAACTGCCGGTTGGCGGAACACTGCCGCCCGCGCTGAGGTTGATTGCCGACACCACTTTGGTATAGGCGGAAAGCGGGCTGACGCTGCCCGACGCCATGGCTTCCGAAATGGTATAGGTGTTACCGGCAAGGCCGAACACCCCTGCGGTTTGCGTCTGAATGCCGTCGGCCGCACTGGCGGTTGTTGCGGTGTCGCTTGGTGTTC
Source organism: Ruthenibacterium sp. (assembly GCA_036643515.1). Classification (GTDB taxonomy): domain Bacteria; phylum Bacillota; class Clostridia; order Oscillospirales; family Ruminococcaceae; genus Ruthenibacterium. Next base: position 11,811 of record JAVXRV010000043.1, on the reverse strand, counting down.
CGGCAATGTTCAGCACAAATTGGTCGGTTGGATGAATGCGATTTCCGATGTTTTTTATCACCGACACTTTCGTGATGGCAAAGCCGACAGACACCGCTTCGCGTCCGTATGTGGACAGCGTTAAAGAGTTCGGCGCCTGCGACGTGAACACATAAGCCGCTTGGCTTGCGGATTGGTTTGTGCCGGTGATGGTGACGTCATTGGTGCCAACACCTGCCAAAATGGGCGGGTTTGCACCGAGTGTGGCAAGCAAATTCCACGCACCACCTGTTGTGTTGAATTTCCAATATTCCGTATACTGCGGGAATGCGTTGGTGCTTTCTGCATCGGCTACAACGGCCGTAAAGTTCGGCACAATGTTTCCGGCAGGGTCTTTGACAACAATGTTGCTGAGCACCAGTGTGCTTGCCGTGTTATATGCTGCAAGTAGCGGGGTTTTCAGCGCCGTATTGCCGAGCAGTCCCGTATATCCGGCAGAGCCAAAATAGGCATACTGCACCGGCGTCGGCACTGCGGTAAACGGAACAAATGAAGAAGGTAACGACTGAATATCGAATGTGACGGTGGAGCCGTCTTTGAAAGTGCCTGTGAGATTTGTTTTGGAATCGCCGGGATTTAATGTTAAATTGCCAAAATCAAACCAACCGATTCCGCCCGCACTCGGGCCAGAGCCGGCATTGGCATAAGATAAAGACATAGTAATTTCTCTCCTTTATAATTTTTTGTGTCAGTGGCAAGCCGATGCGACTCTTTACTGGCAAATGGTGCTGCTGAACAAATCAAGCTTTGCTTGTAATTGCATTTCTAATCTCGAAATCGCGCTGATTGCATTTTTCACAGACTGGTTTACAGTCAAAAGCTGCTCAGCGGATGCGCCGTTGTTGTTGATAACCGCCATCAATTTTTCGCTTTCAGCGTTCAAAATATGTGCAAAAGCCGCTTCTTCTGTCGCGACAGATTGAATGATATTGCCCACCGCTTCGCCACGTGTAATTGTGCCGGGTTTAATAATCGGCATTCCCATAAAAAGTCCCTCCTTACCTCGTGAATGATCAGCCGTTTAGGCTCATTCTCACTATATGCACAGCGTAAATTTATGGTGAAAAAGCGAGCAACGCGCGGTAATTCGCGTTAAAAATTTTAAAGTGATAAAATAAAACAGCAAAAAAATCCGGCTGAAAGCAAATTGCTTTCAGCCGGATTTTATGTTGTGGAGATGAGGAGAATCGAACTCCTGACCTCCTGCATGCCATGCAGGCGCTCTACCAATTGAGCTACACCCCCACGGGTTTGACGTTTTGACCGCCGCACTTTCGAGTGCCTTATTATATTAACAAAAGTGCGGCGCGATGTCAACCCCTAGATGCCTATTTTTTTATTTTATTTTGTTGCAAACGCGTAAAACGCGCGATACGTCATGTAGACGTCTTGTTTTGCCACAAGCTCAAACGGCGCGTGCATCGACAGCATCGGCACGCCAATGTCAATGACATCCACATCGCGATTGCCCACATATTTGGCAATCGTTCCGCCGCCGCCCGCGTCCACTTTGCCAAGCTCGCCTGTTTGCCAAAGCACACCGGCATCGTCCAGCAGATTGGTCACAAAGCCCACCATCTCGGCACCGGCATCGTTGGTGCTGCTTTTGCCGCGTGCGCCGGTGTATTTTGTCACCACAACACCACGATTTAAGTACGCACAGTTGCGTTTTTCCATCACGTCCGGAAACGTCGGATCAAACGCCGCATTGACGTCGGCCGACAGACATTTGGAATTTTGCAGCATCACTTTGTAATTTGCACCCTGCATATCCGCAAGATGACCGAGAAAATGAAAGAGGTAATCGCTCTGTAAGCCGGTCACGCCGTCTGAGCCGACTTCTTCTTTGTCGGTCAACACGCAGACAGTGGTAAACTGCGGATTTTTCGTTTCAATTTCCGCTTGCAGTGCCGTGTAGGCACACACGCGGTCATCGTGGCCGTATGCGCCAACCATGCTGCGGTCAAAACCGATGTCCGACGCTTTAAATGCCGGAACTGCTTCAATTTCAGCACGCGTGAAATCGCGCTCTGTGATGCCATATTTTTCGTTGAGTAGTTGCATGGTGTACAGTTTTACGCGCTCTTTCGCCTCGGTGTCGGCATACGGAATCGAACCGACTAAAATATTCAGTTCTTCCCCGCGCAAACCGTCATCAAGTGTACGTTTGCTCTGTTCACCCGCGAGATGCGGCAGCAAATCCGTCACGCAAAATACCGGATCGCCCGCGTCTTCGCCAATATTAATCGTGACCGTAGACCCATCGTTTTTCACAACCACACCATGCAGAGAAAGCGGCGTTGCGCCCCATTGATATTTGCGGATACCGCCGTAATAATGTGTTTTAAACAGCGCCAAATCGCTGTCTTCATACAGCGGATTCGGTTTCAAGTCAAGGCGCGGCGAATCAATATGTGCAATCATCAAACGTGTGCCGTCGTTGAGCGATTTTGCGCCGATGGTGGCACAAATAACCGATTTTTTGCGGTTGACATAATAAATTTTTTCGCCGGCTTTATACGTTTTTCCCACGACAAACGGCACATAACCCGCATCTAAAACGCGACGCTCAATCTCGCTTGCGGCCTCTCGCTCTGTTTTTCCGGCATCTAAAAAGGCCTTGTAATCCTCGCAGAATGCAAACGCTTTTTCTGCCACATCCGGCGCTGCGTCTGTGATATGCGGCTGCGTGAATAATATTTTTTCAGCCAATGCTTTTCCATCTTGTTTTTCCATTTTTACGCTCCTTTTGTTTTATCCTGATAAATTTTTTGATAACGTTCATAGTTGCGCACAATTTTGCGCACATAATGGTTCATTTGCCGATACGGAAACGTGTGCAGCGTCTTGCCGTCTGCCGAATATTTTTCGTCTTTGAGCAAGCCATCCACAAGCCCGACACCGCTGTGATAAGCCGCGGCCGCTGTTTGCAAGTTGCCGTCATAACGTTGCATACAAAAAGACAGCAGATATGCACCAAACCGCACGCTCACCTCCGGCTCGTCGAGCGCGTCAAAGGTGATGGCCTCCTCCGCTGCAATTTTACTTTTCACCCAGAGAAATGTTTCCTCCGTCATTTGCATCAAACCGCGCGCGTTTGCGTCTGATACCGCCTGCGGTTTGAAACCGCTTTCTGTGCGAATAAAGGCGTCTATCAAAAGCGGGTCTAGCGCATATTCAGCGGCATATCGTGTAATTATTTCGTTATATTTCAGTGGATAGGCAGTTTTCGCAAACGTTTTTCCTGCCGTATACAGGCCAAGCAAACCGGCCAAACAAAGCGCCGTCAGCGCAAGAGTCATGCCTCGTCTATGTTTCATGCGTCCCCATTTCTGTTTGAATTTGCTTTAAAATGATGTCAGCACCGTGCAAAAGCGCCGCTTCGCTTGTGTTGTTTTCAAGTATAAAATCGGCCGCTTCGCGCAATTTTTCTTCTGAGAGCTGCACCGACAGCCTGTCATGCGCGGCTTGTTTTGACACATGGTCGCGCAAAACAATGCGCGAAATGGCATCGCGCTCTCTTGCCGTCACCAGAATAATTTTGTCGCAGTACTGTTCAAAATCCGCGCCGACAATCACGGCGCCGTCCACAAAAACAAGTGTTGCACCCTCTTTGCATGCACATTCAATCCCTGCAAGCAGTTTTTTTGTAATGGCCGGATGTGTAAGATTTGTAAGTTTTTTCGCGCTTTTGCAGTCTTGAAACGCACGCATCGCGAGTTCCTGTCGCAACAGGCAGCCGTTTTCATCGAGAATATCCGCGCCGAACGCTTTGGCAAGCTTCACAAGACAAGGCGAGCCTTTTTCCGTCACGGTACGTGCAATCACGTCCGCGTCAAGCACCGGAAAACCCTTGCTTGCAAAATAGGCCGATACGGTGCTTTTTCCGCTGCCGGAGCGGCCGGTTATGGCAACTATTTGTGTATGTTTCATAAGGAAATCACCTGAAAAGCCGCTGCACGCAAAAGGCGATTATACACCGCCATGCCGATACCTGTTTGCTGCGGGCAGCGTGCATACGCTGTTTTTGCACCTTTTTCGTCGAGCAGGCGCAGCGCTGAAAATAAATGCTGTGCCTGTGTGGCGGCGTTTTGCGCTGTGCCGTACACAACACACGGGCATGGCAACTGTGCTTCTTCTCCCGCAAAGCACAGGCACATTGTGCCTTCTGTACAGTGCTGTGCAATATAATGTTGATACGCCGCAAAATCGCCTTTCAGAATAATCACATTGGCTTTTGGCGCATAATGTTTGTATTTCATGCCGGGCGAATTTGCCACTTCGCCGTCTTTTAATTTGTGCAAAATAGCGCTGGACAAAGCCACCGGTGTGCCGAGCACCTGCTCCAATTCTTCTTGCGTAATATATCCCGGACGCAAAAGGATAGGCGTTTCGCCCGTCAGAGAAATGACGGTGGATTCCACGCCGACTTCGCATGCGCCGCCATCGAGAATGAGCGGAATTTTTCCATCCATATCCGCAAGCACATCGTCCGCAGTGGTTGGACTTGGACTGCCGGAAAGGTTTGCCGAGGGCGCGGCAAGCGGCACACCGCATGCTTCAATCAACGCGCGTGCCACCGGATGGCTCGGCATACGCACCGCCGCCGTATCAAGGCCGGCACAGACGCTGTCTGCCACCGTTTTGCTGCGCGGCAGCACCATCGTCAGCGGCCCGGGCCAAAATGCTTCTGCAAGCAAATAGGCACTTTTGGGCACATCGCGCGCCACCATGGGCAACATGTCGAGCGATGAAATATGCGAAATGAGCGGATTATCTTGTGGGCGGCCTTTGGCGGCAAAAATTTTACGCACAGCACGATCGGATAGTGCGCTTGCGGCAAGACCGTACACCGTTTCTGTCGGAATGCCCACCACTTCATCCTGTAATAAAAGCTTCGCCGCTTCTTCGATTGTATGCGGCGTCGAGGGCTTTAAGAATGTCTGCAATTCAGTTTTCCTCCGAAGATACTTTCAGTTTTTCCGCTTGGTCTGCCGTAATCAGTGCGTCGATGATTTCATCAATTGTGCCATCTAAAATGGTATCCAGTTTATACAGTGTAAGGCCGATGCGGTGGTCGGTCATGCGTCCTTGCGGATAATTGTACGTGCGGATACGCTCAGAACGGTCGCCTGTGCCCACTTGGCTTTTGCGCTCGGCGGCAATTTTGCTGTCGTGTTCCTCTTGCTTTTGGGCGAGCAAACGGCTACGCAATACCTTTAAAGCTTTATCCTTGTTTTTATACTGGCTGCGTTCATCTTGGCATTCCACCACCATGCCGGTGGGCAAATGCGTCACGCGAATTGCGGAGGACGTTTTGTTGATGTGCTGACCGCCCGCACCGGAAGAACGAAACGTATCAATTTTCAGTTCTGCCGGATTGATTTCAAGTTCCACATCTTCGGCTTCGGGCATCACTGCCACCGTGACGGTGGACGTATGCACGCGGCCTTGTGTTTCGGTTTCCGGCACGCGCTGCACGCGGTGCACGCCGCTTTCGAATTTGAGGCGGCTGTATGCACCCTCGCCGTCAATCGAAAAGCTCACTTCTTTCATGCCGCCGATTTCGGTTTCATTCACGCCCAAAATTTCATATTTCCAGCCTTTTGTTTCGGCATACATCGTGTACATGCGATAGAGGCTGTGTGCAAACAGCGCCGCTTCTTCACCGCCCGCGCCGCCGCGAATTTCCACAATGACATTGCGGTCGTCGTTGACGTCTTTCGGCAGCAACAAAATCTTGATTTCTTCGTTCAGCACTTCCATTTTTTCTTTGTTTTCGTCGTATTCATTTTGCGCAAGCTCTTTCAGCTCTGCGTCAAGGCCATTTTCCGCAAGCAATTCTTTGGCATCTGCAAATGCGGTTTCGGCGGCTCTGTATGCGTCGTATGCCTCGGCAAGCGGCGTTAAATTTTTATAGTCGCGCATCAAACTGCGATATAATTCGTTGTTGGTAATCACCGTCGGGTCTTGCAACTGATTGCTGATTTCATCATATCGGTTGCGGACGGCCTGTAATTTTTCTATCATGAGGTTTCTCCTTTAAAGTTGTTGGGTGAATTCGAATATTCAGTTTTAGGCTAGCTATAAAGGAAGTGCCTCACGCACAATTTTTTTGATATTTTTTTCGATTTTGCTGCGCGCAACCATCACTTCACGCCCGCATTTGACACAGCGGATACGAAAATCCGCCCCGACGCGCAACACCAAAAAAGTGTTTTCTCCGCAGGGGTGTGGCTTTTTTGTGATGATTTTGTCGTTTACCTGTACGTCCATGCTCTGCTCCTTCGCTTAGGGAAATAAACATTAGTATTATACACTGAATTGCCAAATTACGCAAATATTTTGCCTTGCTCTTTCATATAGATGAAGCACTGTACAAGGACGGCCGCGTCCAAAGGAAGCGAGGATGATAGAATGCGTTACTATGCCGAAGGAGTTTGTTCCTTTCCGCAAAAGTATACAAAGGAAAGCCTGCTGTGCGCCATGCACACAGGCGCTATTTTAGAGAGCCGTGCACTCTCGTACGACAGCGCCGGAAACTTACACTTTAAACTGGGCGGTTTTGACGCCTTGATGCCGCACAATGAATGCGCCGATGGCATCGCAGAAGGTCGCGTGCATGAAGTTGCGCTGATGACACGCGTCGGGCGTCCGGTATGCTTTGTGATTACTTCCGTGCGCATGGAGGCGCTTGGCCCGTCTTTTTTACTGTCACGCACACAAGCGCAAAAGCGCTGTATCGAAGAATATCTCAATCTCTTTTCGCCCGGCGATGTGTTGCATTGCCGTGTCACGCATCTGGAACCGTTTGGCGCGTTTTGCGATATCGGCTGTGGCATTTCCGCACTGCTGCCCATCGACTGCATGTCGGTGTCGCGCATTGCCTCTCCCGCTGACCGCGTGTGTGTCGGGCAGGATTTGACGTGTATTGTAAAAGCGCGTGATACGCAAAACCGCCTTGTGCTCAGCCTCAAAGAACTATATGGCAGTTGGGCGGAAAACGCCGCCCTGTTCAGCGCGGGCGATACCGTGGTGGGCATCGTGCGCAGCACGGAGCCGTATGGCGTATTTGTGGAATTGACACCGAATCTCGCCGGTCTTGCGGAAACAGAATCCACTTTTGCGCGTGGGCAGGCCGTGAGTGTTTATATCAAAAGTATTTTGCCCGACAAAATGAAAGTCAAACTGGTAATTTTACACACACTGGACGCTGACAGCGCTCCGCGCATTTTGCCGCCAACGCCGACGTTCGCTCATCTTGACCACTGGATTTATTCTACACCGCAATCCACGCGGCTTCTTGAAACCATCTTTGAATAAGGATTTACATTTTGGTCTTTTTGCGGTATGATAAAAGAAATATAAACTACTGCATGGAGGTTTCTATGACAGACAATGCTTTTACCGCCGGCGTCAAACCGGGCGGACTGAACAGTGCAAGCGAAATTCGTATTTTGCTATGCTATCTGATGCGTGTTGCGCCAAAGCCGCTGTCGCAAAGCGAGATGGAAAGTGCGCTGATTGGCGAAGAACTTGTCAATTATTTTGAATTTGCCGACAGCCTTTCTGCGCTTTGTAAGCAAGGCCTTGCCGTCGAAAAAGACGGACGCTACACGCTCACCGAAAACGGCGTCACCGTGGCCAAAGAGCTTGCGGATGATGTGCCGCTTTCCGTGCGTGAAACCGCCGTGCGTGCCGCCGTGCTCGCGCAGCAATTCGCTCAAAAAGAAGCAGAGCACAAAACCGTAATCACCCCGCTTGCAAATGGCCATTCCGTGCGGTGCAGCATTGAAGACCTCGGCATCGAAATTTTCTCCTGTTCCCTTTTCATGCCGGATGCGCAAACTGCCGCGCTCGTCAAACAGCATTTTATCGAAAATGGCGATGAGGTGTTCAAAATCATGCTTGCTTCTCTCACTGGCAACCACGAGCTGATTCAAGATGTTTTGTCGGATTTTAAATAAAACATAAAAAGTGTGTGCGTTTTTTCGCACACACTTTTTTGATGCTATTTTCCGTGTGTGCCGCCCTCGACAACACCTTTGCCGAACAGCACATTGGTAATCGTTTTAAAAAATATTTTTACATCAAGCACAAAGCCGATATGCGCAGCATAATAGCCGTCGAGCTCCGCTTTGACAGCAATCGGCAATTCATCGCGTCCGTTAATTTGCGCATAGCCTGTCAAGCCCGGCACAAGTGCGTTTACGCCATATGCATCGCGCGCGGCAATCAAATCGTCTTGATTCCACAGTGCCGGCCGCGGGCCGATGATGCTCATTTGTCCTACCAATATGTTAAAAATCTGCGGCAGTTCATCCAAGCTCGTGCGCCGTAAAATGCGGCCGCTCTTTGTAATTTGCGCCTCCGGATTTTTCAAAAGATGCGTTGGCACGTCGCTTGGCGTGTCAGCACGCATCGTGCGAAATTTCAAAATAGGAAACAAGACTTTGTCTTTGCCGACACGTTTTTGCACAAAGAAAACAGGCCCTTTTGAATCGCATTTAATCCACACGGCCAGCGCGACAAAAATGGGCGATAGCACAATCACGCCGCAAAGTGACAAGACAAAATCCAAAACACGTTTCACAAAATTTCGATACATGATGATGGCTCCTAATCATAATTGTGTTCTTCATGATGGAACGTCGGCACAAGGTCGATGAGCGCCTGCACCAAATTTTCGCTGTTGTTGCTGTATGCAATTTCTTTCAGCGCCGTCAAGTGGTCAAAAAAGGTGCTTTTATTCAGTTGCAAAGGCGAGCCGACAAATATTTTTTTGTTGTCTGTTTGGTGCAATCCTTCTTCGTCCATGAGCAGTTCTTCATACAATTTTTCGCCCGGACGCAGGCCGGTAAATTTGATTTCAATATCGCGATACGGAATAAAGCCCGACAGCTTGATTAAGTTTTCAGCGAGATCGAGAATTCTCACAGGGTTGCCCATGTCCAGCACAAAGATGTCACCGCCACTGCCCATTGCACCGGCTTCAAGCACCAAGCGCACGGCTTCGGGAATGGTCATAAAATAGCGCACAATATCGGGATGCGTCACTGTGAGAGGGCCGCCGGAGGCAATTTGTTCTTTAAATAGCGGCAAAACCGAACCGTTTGAGCCAAGCACATTGCCAAAGCGCACGGCCACAAAGCTTGTTTTGCTTTTTTGCGCAAGCGCCTGCACAATCATTTCGCACACGCGTTTGGTCGCGCCCATCACATTGGTCGGGTTCACGGCCTTATCGGTGGAAATGAGTACAAAACGGTCAACACCATATTTTTCGGCCGCCATCGCCACATTATATGTGCCGAACACATTGTTTTTCACGGCTTCTTCCGGTGAATCTTCCATCAGCGGCACATGCTTATGCGCCGCCGCATGAAACACCACATTCGGCCGAAAACGGTCAAACAGCGCGTCCACTTTTTTGGAATCACGCACAGACGCAATGCGCACTTCCAGTTCCAGCTTATCACCATATTGACGGCGCAGTTCCTGCTGAATGGAATAGGCATTGTTTTCGTAGATGTCTACAATAATCAAAAGTTTCGGGTCGCACAGCACAATCTGTCGGCAAAGTTCAGAGCCGATAGAGCCGCCGCCACCAGTCACCATGACGGTTTTTCCGCGAATCAAACCGCTTGATAAATTCGTCAATTCAATTTCGTCACGGCCGAGAACGTCCTCCACCCGCACATCGCGCACGCGTGAAAGCAGGTCTTTTCCGTCGGCAATCAGTTTGACAATATCCGGCAAAATACGCAAATTGCATTTGGTTTTGTTACAGATGCTCAAAATACGCTTTTTATTTTCTTCATCCACAGTGGGAATCGCAAGCAGAATGGTTTCGATTTCGCATCGTTCCACAAGCTCCGGAATATCCTCCGTGGTGCCCATAATTTCAATGCCCATGATGGAGCGGCCAACTTTTTCGGGCGCATCGTCCACACAGCAGATAATCGTCATGTCCGGCGATGTGTTTTTGAACAGTTCGTGCAACAGCGTAGACGCCGCATCGCCCGCGCCGATGATGAGAACGCGACGTCGGTTTTTTGGGTTTTTTTCAAGTTTCATGTTGCGATACATGCGATACGTCAAGCGCGAATACAGCGTGAGCGATACCGCAAACATCGCGCTTAAAAAATAAATGGAAATGGGAATTTTACGCTCGCCCGACCACAAAAGAAGCGTCACCACAACAAACACAGCCACCGAAATACCCGAGGCCACGCAAAGGCGAAAAAATTCAACAATTTCGGCATAGCGCCATAGGCTGTCATACATGCCCATAAGACCATACACAATTTCAAAACAGCACACAAAGAAAAAACAGCTTGAAATCAACAAACTGTTGTATTCTGAAAACGAGGTGCGCCCTGAAATCATCGTCCATGGCAGCATATAGGAAAGCGTAATGACAACAATATCAAAAGCAATCAAAATCTGCTTTCGATAATGCTGTGCAAAGCTTGTTATTTTATCAACCATCTTATCACCAATCTTAGTATACGCAGCAAACATACTATTTTTATTCTACCTAGCTATTTTACATCATTTTGTGCCAAGTTGCAAACAAAAAACAGCACAACCGCAGATGTGCTGTTTTTTGCCTGTTATAAAATGATGCAAATAAGGCCGGTGCAGCCGTCATTGATGACGCGTTCGATGGTTTCGCCAATACGTGCGCGTGCTTCTGCCGGCATATTGATGAGTTTGTTTTGCAAGCCCTCGTTCACAAGCTCGTGCAGGCTTTTGCCGAAAATATTGCTCTGCCATAATTTTACCGGATTATTTTCATAATCGGCCAAAAGGCCTTTTACCAAATCTTCCGACTGTTTTTCGGTGCCCACAATCGGCGAAACTTCCGTGTGGATATTGGCGCGCATCATATGTATGATATGCAGCAAACAGAAGCCTCTTTTCCTCGGTGCCGCGTCAACCGAAAGTAAAGCATATCGTCCACTCCATGCAAAAAAACACGCAGCGACACTTCGTTTTGCGCCGTCTTTGGCAGCACTTCCACGCGACGGAGCAATGCGTCAATCAGCGCCGTGCCAAACCCGCTTGTGAATTTCAGCTCGTTTTCAATGTGTTTTTGCAGTGTTTGCGCCGTGCAGCGTGCCGCATCGTTTTCTTTTTCCGCTTGTGTAAGCGCTGTGATTTGCTTTTTCATCTCCTCAATTTTCAAGTTCATTTGTTCGTTGCGCTGTTCAAATTCATCATCTGACAATTTGCCTTTAATGCTTAAATCAAGCAGCTTGTCTTTTGCTTTGCAGCAATCTCCGATGACTTTGCGGCATTTTACCATCTTTTCTTTGCCGTCTGATGTCGCGTCTGCTTTTTCATACAATTTTAAAAGTGCGCACGTGATGTCATCTTGATCATGAAGCACAAAACACATGAGCTGTCGCATCATTTCATTCAGTTCTGCCGTATAAACCGCCGGTGACGTGCACCCTTTTTTTCCTTTTTCGGTGTACAATTTACATTGCCACACTTCTTTGTCGCCGGTTTTATATTTATAATTTGCGCGATAATAGTTCAAATGATGTTGCGCGCAAAAAACTTTACCGCTGTATGGATAGCGATTTGCGTAAACGGATACGTCTTCGGCGCGTTGTTTTTGGCTGCGTTTTTTTAAAATGTCATTGGCTCTTTCCCATATCTCTTCGCTGACAATCGCCGGCACAATTTCCCCTGTTTCGTCTTTGTACATCACCCATTCTGCCGCGTCAAGGTATTTGATGTCGGACAATTTATAATCTGTTTTAT
>JAVXRV010000042.1:0-15915 GCA_036643515.1 Ruthenibacterium sp. | reverse complement strand
CGGTGTCGACCGTGCCATCGAGATCGTCAAACGCGCCATCGAGACCCTCGGTGCGCCGATCTATGTGCGCCATGAAGTGTCTGCTGATTACAAATCAGCTGCTCTACCAGCTGAGCTACACCAGCACAGTGTGCGCTCCATAGTAGGCCGTCAAAAACGAGTGCTTGATTATTATAGCAGAGAGTGCGCGGAAAATCAAGGGGTTTTGCCAATTATTTTCACCAATTATTTTCCGAACAAAATTGCGCTCAAATCGGCAAAGTCCTGCAAGGTCAATTCCTCCGGCCGCACCGTCGGCAGACGCCCCATTTGCGCGATGGCGGCACTCACCTGTGGCTTTGGCATGGCGAGCCCCGCACTGATGGCATTTGCGGCCGTTTTGCGGCGCTGACAGAATGCCGCGCGTATCACGCGGAACATCTGTGCCTCGTTGACCGGCTGCACCGGCGGAATTGCGTGTATTTGCAGACGAATCACCGCGCTTGTTACTTTGGGCGGCGGATAAAAACTGCCCGGTTGCACGGCAAACAGCGTCTGCGGCGCGGCATAATAATGCACGGCATACGTAATCGCGCCCGCGAGCCGCGTGCCGGGTTTTGCCGAAAGCCGCTCGGCCGCTTCTTTTTGCACCATCACTGTGATATGCTCAATCGGCAAGCGCTCCTCCAGCAACTTCATCACGATGGGACTTGTGATATAATACGGCAAATTGGCGCAAACTGCCACTTTAAGACCGCCAAATTCCTCGGCAATCAAGGCCGCCAAATCTGTTTTCAGCACATCGCCCACCACAATTTTCACATTGTCACAATCGGCCAATGTTTCCGCAAGCAGTGCCGGCAGCCGCGTGTCAATCTCAATGGCAACCACCTTTTTGGCGCGTTTGGCAAGTTCTTTTGTCAGCACACCGATGCCCGGCCCAATTTCGAGCACGCCGTATGTTTCATCAATGCCGGCAGATTCCACTATTTTGGGGCAGATGCCCGGATTGACAATGAAATTTTGCCCGAATCCTTTGGAAAGTTCAAACCCATGCGCGCCGCAGAGCTTTTGAATCGTGGAGATATCGGTGAGATTCATGGATTTGCTCCTTTTTTCAAAAAAGGCGCCGTTTTTACACAGCGCCTTGTGTTTTATGCGGGTGCAGAAGCGGACGGCGCACTTGCGGACGATGCCGGTGCGGGCGCGCTTGACGAAGCCGTCGGCGCAGAGCCACTCACGGTCGCCGTCAACATATTGGTGTCGCCCGCCTTTTTGGGCGTTGCCAATTCGGCCACTTCAAACGCCTTTAAAATCTGCGCATCTGTTTCAATCGTTAAATCGTAAAAATTCTTTTCATCTTCGGGTTTGAGGCTGGCTTCAATATCCGGTGCAAAACCTTCTTTGTCAAAGCTTTTTCCGTCTTTTGTCAGCAAACTGCCAATCGTGTAGCTCACGGCAGAGCCATCTGTCAGCGCGCTTGGTGCGGACACATACTGCCCTTTGCCGGCCGTCAACTCGCCGACAATTTTTCCTTTGCCAAACTCACGCACAGATTCCGCGAGCAATTCCGCGCCCGCAGCCGTATTTTTATTGGTAATCACCACGATGGGCAAGTCCATTTCTTGAATATTGGACGTGCCGAGCAGGGTGGTGCTGCTGTCTTTTTTCACCACGCTGACAATCGGCCCCGCCGGACACAGCACATCAATCACTTCCACGGCCGCCTTCAGCGAACCGCCGTTGTTGTTGCGCACATCTAAAACGAGCGCACTCACGCCCTGTGCCGACGCTTTCATCGTTTCTACCGCCGTTTGCACTTCTTTGGCCGTATTCTGATTAAAGGTCAAAATCTTGAGATAACCGGTCGTTTTTCCCTCCGGCAAAGTGGCCTCTACCGTCGGCGTGTCATACTGACGTCGCTGAATGGGCAGCGCGGGCTGTTCCTGCGCGTTGGCGTCAATATAGGTAATCGTCACCGTCGTGCCCGCTTCGCCGCGCAAAAGAACATTGATTTGCTCTGCCGTGAGCGTACGCACGTCGGTGTCGCCGATTTTGGTCAAATAGCTATTTTTTGTCAATCCCGCTTCGGCAGCCGGCGAGCCGGTATACACGCGAATCACGCGCGCATAGCCGTTTGCATCTTTGATGACGTCCACGCCGATGCCCTGTACCTTGCCGTTTTGGTCGTTGAGATAATCAAGATATTTTTTCGCGGTATAATACTTGGCGTTTGTGTCGCCGATGCCCTGCAAATAGCCGGCACCCATCATATCATAAAGCGTTTCGTTGTTGATTTCGCCATAATAATCGGCGCGCACCATCTTGTCTATCTCGGCAATTTTGGTGTACATAATTTCTTTTTCGCGCACACTGCTGACGGTTTTATCGAAAAGATTCTGCGATAAAATCATCGTGACGGAAAAAGTCACCGTCATGGCAATGATGGCAATGGCGAGCGCCAAATTGACTGATATTTTTTTATTCATACATTCTTCCTTTTTATGAGCATTGCGATAAATCCGTCCCGCAATAGCATACTCTGCCAATCATAAAGTTTTTGCCGCAATTTGTCAACCTTTCAAATACGGCCATGCGCTGACCGGTTGACCATTGAGGTTCACTTCAAAATGCAGATGATTGCCGGTGGAGTTGCCCGTGCTGCCGACGGTGCCGATTTGCGTGCCTTTGGCGACCATTTGCCCATCCGACACAGTGCGTGTCGTCATGTGCCCATAGATGGTGGCGAGGCCGGAACCGTGCGAAATTTTGACAGAAACGCCGTATGACCAATGATTACTGGTAGAAACCTGTCCGTCTGCCGCCGCATAAATGGGCGTGCCGGCGGGCGCGGGAACGTCCATGCCGCGATGCACATCCCACACGCCATAAATCTGGCGGCGCGTGCCAAAATCTGAGGAGAGCGTTGTATAGCCGGGAATCGGCCAACTGAATGCGCCGCCCGTAAATTCAAAACCCACATTGTTGCTTGCCGCCCATGCCGCCCATTCAGCCTGTGCCGCCTTTTGTTTTTCGGCATTGTCGGCATATGCGGTACTGTTCGCCTGCAAATCCGCCTCTGTTGCGCTGATGGCATTGTCTGCCGCCTGAATGCTTGCGGCAAGTTCCACTTTTTTCTGTTCCAATTCCGCTTCTTGCGCGGCAAGCGTGGCAAGCACGGCTTCTACTTCTGCCTTTTGCGTTTCCAGTTCCGCTTGCTGCTGCCGCAAAAGCGCAATCATATCGGTGTCGCTAATGGAAATCTGCTGTAAGTTTTCCGTAAAACGCAACGCCTCCGCAAAGCTCGACACGCCAAGCAAGGTCGACAGCGAGCTGCGATTGTGGTTCATATACATGGCGAGCAGCCTGTCCTCAAACAAGGCTTTTGCCTGTGCCACTTCGGTCACTTTTTGCTCCAAAGACGCCTGCTTTGCGGCAAGGTCTGCCTTGGTGGCCTCAATTTGCTGACGCATTACTTCAATTTGTGACGCAATCGAATTGGATTCCTGCTTGAAATATTGCTTATTTTTTTCCTGTTTTGAGATGTCGTTTTTATTGGCATCAATCTGCTGTTTGATGACCTTTTGTTCTTCCCGCAGACGATCCAATTTTTCAGCGGGTGTTTCCGCCCACACGGTAGACAGGACCGGCGCAAGCAAGCCCACGAACATCACGGTGGCCAAAATCACGCAAACAATGCGCACAAATTTTTTCTGATAATTCATAGGTTCTCCTTGGCATAACAAATCGACGTAAATAGACGCACAAATGTTTTAAATCATAAAATTACACTTTCAAGTGCTTGCGAATACTGGTGGCGCAGCCGACACCGCCCAAAATCGCGCCAAACACCACAAAGCCAATCAGCAAAGGCGCCCACACGCTTGTGAGCGGGTATACACAGCGCGTAAACTCTGACAGCCACTTGATGCTCGGCTGTGCCAAGGCGCGCAATACGCCGTAATAGCAGCCACACACAACGCCCGTGGCAAATAGGCCGCTCAGCGCCCCCACCGTGATGCCCTCCACAAAGAACGGCAAGCGGATAAATGCATTGGTTGCGCCGACAAATTTCATGATATTGATTTCCTTGCGGCGGGCAAACACCGTGAGGCGAATCGTGTTGCTGATGACAACCACGCTCACCACGCCCAAAATGCCCACAAGGCCCCATCCGACATAGGTGACGACGCGTTTTAGCCCCACCAATACGCCCGATAAATCAGACGGCGATTCAATACGCATGATGGTTTCTCCGCCGGCAGCTTGAATGTCTGCCACGGTCTGCGCAAGCTGTGGCAATTCGGCAATTTTCACGCGCAAAGAGGCAATCAATGGGTTTTGCGGGTTGCCCTCGCCCTCATATGCCGTCAGCAAATCCGAATTTTCGCCCATCCACTCCTTCATTTCTTCCACGGCCTGTGCGCGGGAAATGTAGGCGCATTCCGACACATTCGGCATGGCTTCCACTTGCGTTTTCAGCGCTGCAATCGCTTCTTCCGCAGCATCTTTTTGCAAGTAAACTTCCACTTCATTCTGCGCGGAAAGATAATCCACAAAGCTGTTGACATTGATAGAAAGCAGCATTGCAACGCCTGTAATAAACAAACAGGCCACCAGTACGCCCATGGACGCAAGCGTCATCAGGCGGTTGGCCACCATATTGTGCCAACCCTGTTTTACAAGATATTTAAAGCTTGACCATTTCATCGGCGTACCCCCCTTACGGGTTTCGCGTCATCCACAACCGTGCCACGGTCAATGGTGATGGTGCGCTTGTGAAACCGCTGTGCAAGCTCCCGCGCATGCGTCACCACCACCACCGTGGTGCCCACGCTGTTGATGGCCTGTAGCAGCTCCATAATTTCAACCGAAAGTTCCGGATCGATGTTGCCGGTCGGCTCGTCTGCAATAATTAAAGTGGGCGAATGCACCAGTGCACGCGCAAGCGCAACGCGCTGTTGTTCGCCGCCCGAAAGCTCGCTCGGATAACTGTGCGCCTTGCCGGACAAGCCGACAAGATTGAGCACATATGGCACGCGCCGCTTGATTTGGCGCTCCGAAATATTGGTGACACGCATGGCAAACGCCACATTTTCGTACGCCGTCATGGTGGGTATCAGCCTAAAATCTTGAAATACCACGCCCAAACTGCGCCGCAAATACGGAATTTCGCGCTGTTTCATGTCCGTTAAATCGTGGTCGTTGACGTAGATTACGCCCTCTGTGGCAACTTCCTCGCGCAAAATCAACTTCAAAAAAGTGCTTTTGCCGGCGCCGGAAGCGCCGATTACGAACACAAATTCGCCCTTTTTGATGTCGAGATTGACATCGCGCAGAGCCACCACATCTTTGGTGTTTCCGTTGCCGGGATACACCTTTGTGACGCCTTCAAAATGAATCATTCTACTCTCCTACACTTGTAACAAGCGATGCGATTATCTTACGCCTTTCAATGACAAATGTCAACCGTCACTTAATATTTGGCAGGGTTGGCGCTCAAATATTTTTTCACCATCAGCGCCACTTTAAACACAATCGCGTCATCAAATTCGCGCAGGTCAAGGCCGGTGAGTTTTTTAATTTTTTCAAGACGGTATACAAGCGTGTTGCGGTGCACAAACAGGCCGCGGCTTGTTTCCGACACATTCAAGTTGTTCTCGAAAAAGCGCTGTATCGTAAATAAAGTTTCAGCGTCGAGCGATTCGATGCTGCCCTGTTTGAACACTTCTTTGAGGAACATATCGCACAGTGTCGTCGGCAATTGATAAATCAAGCGTGCAATGCCAAGATTGTCATAGCAGATGATGGCCTGCTCAGTGTCAAACACCTTGCCCACTTCCATCGCAATTTGCGCTTCTTTGAAGCTGGTTGCGAGGTCTTTCACGTTGGCGATGGGCGTGCCGATGCCGACCACGGCCTTGATATAATGCTCGCCGTTGAGCGTGTCCACAATGCTCGAGGCCAATTTTTCGATGTCGTGTTGGTCGATGCCGTGTTTGATTTCTTTCACAAGCACGGTGTCGTTTTCGCTGATGTTGAACACAAAATCTTTTTGTTTGTCGGGGAATAAACCCGATACCACATCATAAGACGAAATATCCGCGCCCGATGTGACCCGAATGAGCAACACCACGCGCGACACGTCGGTTGAAAAATGCAGTTCACGTGCTTTGGCATAAATGTCGCCCGGCAAAATATTATCGAGCACTACATTTTTGATAAAGTTGGCTTTGTCAAACTTTTCATCATGATATTGCTTGATGTTTTGCAGCGAAATGGCAAGCAACGCCGCATAGCGCGCCGCCGGTTCGTCGGTGCCCTCCACAAATACCGCATAATCGTTGCGTTTGTTGGAGCTGAACAAATGATACGTGTAGCCGTCGCGCACAAATGTGTCGCCGGCGGTTAGACGGTCAGACGCGATGCCGTCGCGCACTTCGCCGATGCGATTCAAGTCCGAGCAGGAAATAATCGTGCCGGTTTCATCCACCACACCGACTACGCGGTCGATTGCGTCTTTCATTTGATATACCACGCCTTGAAAAACTCTGTTCGCCATAGATATCCCTTTTCCCTTCTGTACGGAGCCTTTACGCTCGCCGTTGTGAATTTAAACAACTACTTGTCGCTTTACTCTCTATTTTACACAATGATTATGACTTTTGCAACATATTTCAACAAAATAAAAGCAAGTTTATTGTGTAATTTGGGAAAAGGCGAATAAACCCACCTTTTTTATCTTACACGACACCTGTGTTTATTTTTTGAATGGGCTGTGAATCTTGCTGTGTCATCTTGTCCAAATCTTCTTTTGACAGCTCTTTAAAGCCGCCCGCGCCGAGTGTTTCGTCAAGGCAAAGTCCGCCGATGGCCGTGCGGCGCAGCGCCTCCACACCGGCATCAAAAACGCCGAACATACGTTTAATTTGATGGTAAACGCCCTGTGAAATCACGACGGTTGCGCAGCATGGATTGTCGCCCGATGCCACGGCAATTGCCGGTTTCATCACTTCGCCGTCCGCCAGTTTCACACCCGCCGCAAACCCGTCCGTCATGGCCTTTGTCAACGGCGTATCCAGCACAATTTCGTATGTTTTCGCCACATGATGCTTCGGCGCTAAAATTTCGTGTGCAAAATTACCATCGTCGGTAATCAGCACAAAACCGGTGCTTGCCTTGTCCAGTCTGCCGGCCGGAAACAAATTACGCCGCGGATACGCCTTGCCCACAAGGTCAATGACCGTCGTATCGTTTTTATCCACCGCCGCGCTCACCACGCCAAGCGGCTTGTCCAGCATGATGTAAACATATTTTTGCAGCGTCAGCACCGCGCCATTTAACGTGACAGCGGCCGTTTCTTCCACCTGTTCGCCCGCTTTTTTGCACACTGCGCCGTCCACGGTCACAAGGCCGTGTAAAATATCTTTGCGCACCTCCGTGCGGCTTTTTTGCGCCGCCGTAGCGACATATTGATCCAAACGCAAAGGAATCTCCTCCTGTTTTCTGTGTTGATACGTATTTTTCCCACTCCATGCAACAGCAAGGGTGGCATATAATAATCGGTTTTGTGATTATTATACCACAAATCAATCATGATTTGTGGTATAATTGCGCGTCGCGTAGCGTGCGCATAAAAATAAAGCATCATAATCGCTTTTGCGATTGTGATACCACAAAAGCGCAGAGATCGATACATCATCGACCTCTGCATACATGGCATTCGCTTTTTATTCGGTTGGCATGACGGCTTCTGTCGGCGGTGCGGGCAATTCCGCTGTCGGCACAGCCGGTGCTAAGGCTGCCGTTTCCGCTGTCGGCACAGCCGGTGCTGAGGCTGTCGTTTCCGCCGCAGGCACAGTCGGTGCTGAGGCCGCCGTCGGCGCAGATGCGGCACCTTCTGCGCCAAAAATAGCGTTTGCGGCAATTTCTTCCTCCGTCAAGGGTGCAGCCGTCGCCGTTTTCTGTACGATGGGCAGCACTTCACCCGACGGTTTTTTCAGCAGATATGCCGCAACGGCTTCTTCTTTATAAACAAGCGTTACCGCGTATGTTTTTTCAACATCTGTACAAAGCGCCGGCACGACTGCCATCCATTTATCAGCCTTTTTGCCCTTACATTTTTGCAGCGAAAGTCCGCTCTGCGCCACCACCTCGTGAAACGCCTTAAAACTGTCGTCCCATTTGCGCGGAATCGTCACCGTGGCCACCGTTGCGCCGGCGGCATCTGCCGCAATGCCATAGCCCTGCAAAAAAGTAATCATCTCTGTGGCGCTCGTAATTTGTGTTTTCAAAAGCACAGGTGCTGCCGATGCCGCCGTTTCCTGTACCGGCTCTGTGTGCCTCAGCGTGCCAATGCCAAACGCCGACGCCGCCAAAACCACACCGCAGGCGCAAACGACCGCCACTTTTTTCAGTCCGCCTTTGCGAAGTGTCATTACAAACATTATTCTCCTCCTACCATCAATTTCCTAGTACTGAAATCTTATGAAGCAGGTTTGACAATTATTCTTGTATTGTCCTATAATAAAGCACAAGGATGTGACAAAGATGATTTTAACAGTAGACATCGGCAACACCGTTGCCGGTATGCACAGTGGCCACCGGCGGTGCGGCCGGCGCGGTTGTGCCGCATTGCAAGCGCGCAATTATCCATATTTCAACCTTAATTTTAGACACCCTTTGCACCGTTTACACCGCCATGCAAAACTGATGCATTTTTGTGCAATCAAAAAGCAAGCTGCCGACATTTCCTGCCGGCAGCTTGCTTTTTTACTGTTTTTTATAGTCCGAAACCTTTGACAATTTTCGCAAATTCAGCGCTGTTCGCAAAACCCCAGTACACCGCTTCACGATTCATTTCGCCGGATTCAAGCGCATTTGTCCATGCGGCAAGGCCGCCTTCATCATATTCTCGCCCCATAAAAGCGCGGTAAAGCTGCTTCACATAATCTGCATTGGCATATTCTTTTGCCAAAAATTCTGTGCTGAATACAAAGCCGTGCGCCGCTTGTTTTGGGCTTTGTTTGTGCGAAAGCAGCACCTGTGTCCAGTTGTTCAGTCCGTCTGCATCGCCTTTTCGGTCAAGACAGGTTGCGTAAAGACGCTGCACAAAGGCCGTCACCTGCGCGTTTTTATCGCGTGCCTGCGTGCTTTCAAATGTTCCGAGCGAAATGCCGATTTTTTTGCACATCGCGTTGTATTCCGGTGATGTGATAAAATTTTGGAACACATATTCGCGGCTGAGCCCTTTTTCAAGGCAAGCAAGCCAGTTTTTTGCACCCTCTGCGTCGGGTGCGCGGTCAAAAAATGCGGCATAGAGCATTGTAATATAGTCGGCATCGCTTGTGTTCTTCGCCTTATATTCCTCGCCAAACACAAACGTGTGCGCCAAAGTTGCGCCGTCCGTTTTCGCGGCGGCCAGCATCGCGGTGTGCCCGTCCAGTCCTGCTTGTTCTGCCGGTCGGTCAAGCACTTTTTCATACATGCGTCGCACAAAATCACGAATACCATTCGCCTTTTCGGGCGCGGGCGGGTTGTCGGTAGCCACCACAATCGGCCCATTGCCAAGCGCGGCCTCCGTCAAACAGCCGTCGCGCAAATTGATGTCCCACGTCCAACTTGCCACATTGGCCGGATCATAGCCGTAAAAATCGCTCTCGGTCAAATAGTTCGGGTCGGCAGATGTTTTATACGCCATCAACATGATGTAATGATGTCCGCTTGTATAACGGCCGTCCGACGCGTAAAAAAGGCGGCTGCCGTCGCCGTTCACGTGCAAAATAACGGGTTTTCCGGCCGTGATTTCATCGTATGCACGGCGCAAAACGTCCTGCCGTGTCGTGGCGGTGAACAATTTTTTATAATTGCCCCAACCCCACATGGCGCCCACACCGTTTTTCCAGTAAATGGCAGGATCGTTGGCGACACCGTCCAAAATGGAACGGCAGTACGCAAGCGAATATGCACTGCACATCTGCGGTTTTTGACGGCCGATGGTCTGAATTAAATTGAGGTCGTGCACGAGCGTAAACACGCCGTTGCCTGTGAGAGTGTCTGCATTATACACTTCCGGCAGTGCCATACTTGCGTCCATGCCGGTTTCGCCCTCATAAAATTCCTCATAAATGGTGATTGCACCGTCCGGTGTTTGCACGGTGACCGTTTCCTGCGCAAAACTGAGCGGCGCACACAGTGTCATGCACAAGCAAATGGTCAAACAAACGGATAAAAACTTCTTCATAATCTGCCTTCTTACACTTATCAAAATAAAATAATATACTACATATTGTACTTTATTTCGCAAATATTACAAGGGGTTTGCAATATTTTCCACGCGATTTCACATTTGTTTGGCTTTGATTGCGGCAGTGCCGGAATGGGAGAAACCGCCTCATGGCCGGAAATCGAGTGCGTCTGTTCGCTCTAAAAGATAATCGACAGAAGTATGATAAAGGTCTGCCAACTGCATTAAAATGGATGTCGGGATATCATTTTCCCCTGTTTCATATTTAGAATATCCCGTTTGTGACATGCCAAGTTTCTGTGCGATTTCTTTTTGTGTAAAATCGTGGTCTTCTCTTAAATCTCGAATTCTATGATACATTTTTCATCACCTCAAAGCATCTTTGTAACACCTAAAACAGGTTGTCAGAAATATTTTTTGACAATTGAAGCATTGACAGCGGAAACCGACATGACTTCGGTTAAAAAAACGGCAATCACCTTTGCAGTGATTGCCGCCATTTTTTTAATGTCCGCGTCCTGCGCCGCCGCCGCGTGTAGACCCGCCGCCAAAGCCGCCGAATCCACCGCCGCCACCGCCGCCGCCAAAACCTCCGCCTCCGCCGAAGCCGCCGCGTCCTGCGCCGCCGCCCCCTGTGAAACCGCCGCCAAAACCGCCAAAGCCGCCCATACCGCCCATGCCGCCGTTAAACGGTGGTGGCGGTGTGTTGCGGTATCCGCGGTATCGGCCGTAGCCGAACGGATTGCCAAACAAACCAAGGTAAATCGGGCGGTTGCGATAACCGTAGCTGACGCCCGTATAATTGCCAAACCGGCGCGGGCGCGACAAACTGCTGACAAGGCTGATGAGCGCAACCACAATCACCAAAAAGACAATCGCGCCAAAAATCATGCCAAACCCGCCGCGTTCTTCCGGCTGCATCGTCGTGCCATAGCCGTAATAATCGTTGCTGTTTTCGGTGTTCCCTGTCGGTGCATCAGCGCTGATGCCGTAAATATTCGCAAGCTCGCGATACAGCGCATCAAACGTTTTCTGCACACCGGCATCGTAGTCGCCTGCGGCAAAATCCGGCTCTAAAGATTCCTGCAAAATGCGGCTGAGCGTCGATGTGGGCAGCTGATTTTCAAGCCCGCGGCCTTGCACACATTGATAATCCTCGGCGTTTGTGTCCAGCACCAAAAGCACGCCGTTGTTCTCTTTTTTTGAGCCGACCTGCCATGCATTAAACAGCTCTGTGGTGTAGTTTTCAAGCGTATATCCTTGTGTATCGGTGATGGTTGCCACGGCAATTTGCGCGCCGCTCTCGTTATACAATGCGTTGTTTTTATGTGCTATCATACTGATTGTATTTTCAGATAACACGCCCGCCGCGTCCATCACATAGGCATTGCCCTCGGGCAAATCGGCATTCGACGCCGCAAAAGCGGGTGCGCAAAACAGCGCCGCCGCCAATAAAAAGGACAGCGCCAAAGAAAAAATCTGTTTGGTTTTTCGTTTCATGGACGTTTTCCTTTCGTATATTGTTTCGCAAATTTTCGGGTGTGTTTACGCGCCAAACGGCTCTGCTTTTGCACCGGTCAGCATGGCAAGCATGCCTGCGGGAAAGCCACGCAGTTTTTTCTGGGCGGCGCGTGCTGTGTCGTTGTAGGCCTCTTTTTCGTTGCTGATGATGTTGCCGCGGCTGCGAAACTCTGAAAGCTGTGTTTGCAGCGCACTGCCTATCTCCGGTTTTCCGTCGGTGGCATGTATATTTTCGTACAAAGTTTCGATTTTATTGCCGAGCGTCACGTCGGCCTCATACAGTGCGGCAGCGCCTTTTGCAGCCTTGATATTTTGCACGGCTTCGACGGCGGCTTTGTACGCCGCCGTGTCACCGGCCGTCGCTTCACCCGCCGCCACAATGCCCTCGGCGGCGGCAATGCGCGCTGTCAAATCACCGGCAATATTTTGGGCAAACTGCGCCTCCACTTTGTTTCCAATCCGGTTGACCTTAAAGCTGCCGATGCCGAACACCGCAAAAATCACTGCAAAAACAAGCGTCAGCACAGCTAATTTTCTATTTTCTTTCCACGTTGGTTTTGCGCTTTGCATATGCCTCGCTCCTTTTTCTCTTTGCTCTTATTGGGCAATGTTGAGCAGTTTTGCTTTCAATTCGCCCTCAATGCGGCCAAGTTCCGTTTCTGCCGCGGCGCGTTTTGCCTTGCCGTCGGTTTGGATTTTAACCACTTCATCGAGTGTTTCGATAAGGCTTTGGTTGGTCTGCGTGAGCGTTTCAATATCCACGATGCCGCGTTCTGATTCTTGCGCAGCTTCAATGGTGCCTTGTTTCAGCGCCGCAGCGTTCTTTTTCAGCAATTCGTTTGTCATATCCGTCACGGCACGCTGTGCGTTGATGGCCTCCTGTGAGTGGGCAAGGCCGAGCGCGAGCACCATCTGGCTTTTCCACAGCGGAATCGTGTTGACGATGGACGTTTGGATTTTTTCAGCCATCATGGTGTCGTTGCTTTGAATGAGGCGAATTTGCGGCGACATCTGCACCGAAATATTGCGCGTCAATTCAAGGTCATACAGTTTCTTTTCAAAGCGATTGCACAAATCGTCGAGGTCTTTCGCGGCCTGCGCGTCCTCGGGCAAATTGCTCTTTTTCGCTTTTTCCACAAGCTGCGGCAGTGAAGTTGCACGCACCTCCGCCAGTTTTTTCTTGCCGGCAAGAATGTACATAGTCAATTCTTTAAAATACACAAGGTTCATTTCGTACATTTTATCAAGCATGGCAATGTCTTTTAAGAGCTGCACTTGATGATCTTGCAACATGCCCTCGATGCGCTCGACATTGGTTTCTGCCTTGCTATAACGCATTTTCAGCGCGTCAAGTTGGTCGGTGCTTTTTTTGAAAAAGCCGAAAATGCCTTTTGGCGCTTCGCTTGACGCGTCAAAACCTTTGAGTTCGGTAATCAAATCGGTCACCATACCGCCCACTTCGCCAAGGTCTTTGGTGCGAATATTATCGAGTGCGGCAGACGAAAAATCAGCCACTTTTTTCTGACTGGAGGCGCCATATTGCAGCACCTGCGTGGAATTGGTGAGGTCGATTTTTTCGGAAAAATCGTTGACCGCCTTTTGTTCGTCCGGCGAAAGAGAGCTTTCGTCGAGCACGGCGGCGGGCGGCGGCGTAACCACCGCGGCATCTGCCGGTGTTGCGGCCGCGGTGTCGAGCGTCAGCGAGGGCGCTACGGGCGCGGGTGCATCAAGTGTCAAAGTCGGTGCAGGGTCTGTGTCTAAAGAAAGCGCGGGAGTCGTTGTGGGTTCAGCCATAATTATGATTCCTTTCTTATTTCAAAAGCTTTTTTATGTTTTTATCGTCTATAATGTCAAATGCGGCGTGATAGGTGCGTCGGTATTGCCCGTGAGCGCGGCCAAATCATCCTCTGCGGCCTGTGCTTTTGCCTCTGTGCCATCGAGGCCTTTTTTGATGTCTGCAATGCCGGTATTTTTGCCGCTTGCGGCCGCCTGTACAAGGTCTTGCGGCGTCAGCCCGTCCCCTTTTACCATGCCGTCAAGCACTGTGATATCCGATGAGACGTCCAAAACTTCGCCCGCAAACAGCGCATCAAGTTGACTTTCAAATGCCGTGGCAATCGTCTGCGCATTTTTTTGCACATCATTCATCAAGCTTTGCGCGTTTTCGCCCGCTGCACCGCTCGCGGATAAATCGGCATACGTCGTCAAAATTTTCACCGACGTCGGCAGATAATATCCCGCGAATTTACGAATATTTTTTGCCTTTGCCGGTTCTTTTGCCACCTGTGCCAAAATGGCCTTGCCCGCTTTTTCCATGCGGTCAATCTGTGCCGACAGCGCCACATTTGGGATGCGTGCATTGAGTGTGTCGAGCGTTTTGAGGTCGCTTTCCGCTTTTGCAAGCACAATGTCAAGCGACGCCTCGCCGGTGGCATACACCGTCGCGGGCGCAGGCACCATCACTGTGCGCGGTGGAATCATTTTGTTTGCCGCAAAATAAATTGCCGCCGCAAGCGCGGCCACAAACGCAATACCCCACAGCTTGTATATCGGAAAAATCAATGCGCCAAGCACAAATGCACCCGCGCTGAAATACAGCGGCAGTGCGGAACGAATTTTCTTTTCCACCATCATTTCTGCCATATTTTGCCCTCTTTCCGTAAAATAAATCGCATCTTATCCATTATTATATAGTATCCGTATTAAAAATCAAGCGTATTACTGTGAATGTTCTTTGAATTTTCTTGTGAAGCCGCTATGTGATATCAAAAAAGGCGGAGTGTTTCTCCGCCCATTTGTGCCTTAATTTTTAAACAGTCTGCCGAGGAAAAAATCGCCCACGAGCACCGAAACACCCACAAAGATGAAAAACGCGCCCACGGCCACCGTCCATGCGGTCATGCTGCCGAACGGATGAAACAGCATCAAAATGCCCACGCCGATTTTCAGCGCGCTGTCGATGCAGCCGCAGCGAAACAATTCCGGCTCTGCGCGAAAAATAATGGCTTTGCGCAAGCTGAACGCGCCGCTGATGATGGCCCAAAAGCCAAGCACCACACCAAAAAACGCAATGGAAATATTGCGTTTGACCAAAAACACCACACCGACGGCCATGCCGATGATGCCCTGCAAAATGCCAGACGTGCCAAGCAGATTGATGGATTCGCCGCGGATGCCGGCAATCATTTCCGTGAGGCCGAGGCAAAGCAGTGCGATACCAATGCAAATTGGCAAAATATTCATCAAATACTGCGGTTTTAACATGGTGATAACGCCAAAGGCGATGATGCCGACGCCCGCAAGTGCCGCCACCCATTGCATAGATTGAATTTGTTTCATTTCTGTTTCCTTATGTAGCGCTATTCGGCGGCCACTGCTTTTTCGTCGCTGCCCTGCGCTGTGATGCCGGTAAAGTTGAAATTACCGTTCATGCGATATTTTGGCGCCGTTGTATAGGTGAATCCAACGCGATACTGTGCGCCGCTTTCAAGACCGGAAAAAGTGTAGGTCTGATCGGTGCCATCTGCCGGAAAATGCACGGTCATCATATATTCCGCGTTATTTTCGCCTTGTTTCCACAGCGCCATTTCCGCCTGCGTTTTTGCGGTTTTCACGTTTTCGCCCGCCGAGTCGGTCAAATAGGCGTTCACGGTCACCGTCACGGAATCCGTCGCCACAAAGTAGCCTGTGGTGCGATATGTGGCCAGTGACAAATTGCCCGCAAGCAAATTTTCGCTGAACTGCGAGGCCATCATGTTGGCACCGGTCGCCGGTTCAAATCCTTCGGGCATCACAATGCTGCCGCCGGCGGTTGTCGTGATTTGCTCGGTGGCGGTCGATGCCGAAGAAGCCGCGGCGGTTGTCGTGTCGTCTTTGCCGCATGCCGTAAAGCACAGGCAAAAAAGGAGTGCAAGAGATAGGGCCAAAATGCGCGTCGTTTGTTTTGCTTTCATTTTCTTTCCTCCTACAATATAGTTACGGGAAAAGGCACAGCAGCCAGCCGTGTCTTTTTCCATCTCAAAGCCTAAGCTGTTAGAATGAGAGAGTGAATGGCCTGACTTTTTATTCCAAGGGCTAACACGCCCGTATCGGAGTCCGTCAGCCGCCTCTCTCGTTCGCAGCATTCGATTTACGCAGATTGTACCGCCGTCCATTCGGCGCGTTCGTGT
>JAVXRV010000041.1:0-16228 GCA_036643515.1 Ruthenibacterium sp. | reverse complement strand
AGGTGGTCGAGGTCATAAAAATCGCGTGCGTCGGGGCTGAACACATGCACAATCACGTTGCCGTAGTCGATGATGCACCAGTTTTGCGTGCGAAAACCTTCCACACGCAGCGGTGCGGTGCCGGCCTCTTTGGTCTTAAATTCCACTTCCTCCGCAAGGCTTTTCACATGCGTGGAAGATGTGCCGGACGCGATGACAAAATAGTCTGCAAGTACCGTTAAATCGCGTACTTTCAACACTTTTACACGCGTGGCTTTTTTGCTGTCGAGCATTTTTGCAATTTGCATGGCAAGTTCTTTTGATTCCATCGGTTTACTCCTTATGAATAACAATTATGCGGCGGGTGCCGCGGGTGTTTGGGTGGGATTGGCGGCAGTGCTGCCGGCGGTGGGAACAGCGGCGGAATCCGCCGGCTCTACATGCGGGCCAAACCACTCGACATTGGCATCCACCACCACGTCGCGGGTTGGGTGTTCGGCGGTTTTGAGACCCTCCACGCCAACGGGCGCGTCTGCCGGACGAAAATATTGGTTGAGCAGTTCTGCAATTTCTGGTTTTGCGGCCACCATGACGTCGTGGGTGTTATAAAGTTCGCCACGCGCCACAGGCAAGCGGCACATCATGATGTTTTCGTTTTTGATGGAGAGCATATTGATGGCCACGCCCACAAGGTCGTCCACCGACAAATCGGTGTTCACTTTTGTGGCGTATACAGGAATCAACTTCCACAAATCGCCCGGTGTCGCGGTGCGAATTTCGCCGAACAGCGCTTTATAGAAATTGCGCTGGTTGTCAAGACGGTCGATGTCCTGTCGCGGCAACATATCGCGTGCGCGCAGGAAAAACTCAAGTTCTGCGCCTTTTAAATTGCGCTTGCCCTTATAAAGAGCGCTCGTGATATTGCCTTTTTTATCGTGGTCGATGATGTCATACGGAATGTCAATTTCAATGCCGTTGAATTTATCGACAATTTCGCGCAGCGCGTCCATGTCGATGGTGACGTAGTTGTCGATGGGCAAATTGAGCTGCTGTGACACAAGGCTTGCCACGGTGGAAACGCGGTTGTTGGGGTCGGCCGAATTGGCGAACACACCGTTGACTTTTCCCGCCTTGCCGCCGATTTCTCCCACGAACATATCGCGCGGGATTTGCAGCATTTTCATGGTGTCTTTTTCAAAATCAAATTGGCAATACAGCAACATATCGGTGTTGCCGATGGGGTCGCGCTGCACAATTTCCGCGTCCTCGGTGGTGTAATCAATGCCAAGTACCAGCAAATTGAGCTGTTTGCCTTTAAATTCGGGCGGCGTGCCAAGCACCTGTGTTTTGTCGAGCTTGCCCATGTCGCCCGTGGTGGTGATGGCCCCCGCATAAAGGCGCAGCCCAAAATAAAGGCCACCGCATATCACAAGCAAAATGCAAAGGATTTTCAGTGCCGTTTTCCACGGATTTTTCTTTTGCTTTTTGCCTATGCCGCTTTGCGCACGGCGGCGCGCCTCCGGCGGCACTGCATCTGTATCTGCCGCGCTGCGACGGCGCTGTGCGGGTTGTTGTGAAGACGTGCGGCGCTGTGCATTCGGTTGTTGCGGTGGTGCTGCACGGCGCGGCTGTGCGGCGCTGTTTTGAGCGCTTTGCGGGCGCACCACGCGCTGCGGCGCAGTTTGCTCGTCATAAACAGGACGTTGCGGCGCTGCTTGCGACGGCATACGCATCGGCTGTGGAGCAGAGGCTCGCATCGGCTGTGCGGGGTTTGCCGTGCGCCGCACACGCGCGCGGGATACATCAATTTCGCGGGGCTGATGTGGGTTACTCAAAGCGACTGTCCTCCGTATATTTGTTGTCTGAGGCTTGCATAGGCGGCGAGCGTTTCACCGTCCACGGTACGTCCCTCGGCTTTCAGCCACGCAATGCTCATGCCAAGTCCTTCCAGCGTTGCTTTGTCAAGGTTTTGCAGTGCATGACGGCGCAGGCTTTCCGCTTCGGGATACGTGCGCTCGGCACTTGCCATGTCTGCGATATAAAGAATTTTATCCAGTATTTTCATATTGGCCTTGCCGGTGGTGTGGCAGCGAATGGCCGATAAAATATCGGCATCGTCCACCCCATATTCCGTCTGCGCCAAAATAGCCGCCGCAACACCATGCCAAATGGGCAGCGGGCGCTCGATGGTATTTTCTGCTATTATAGCATTTTCTGTGAGTATCTGCAATAATTTCTGCCGCGGCAACTCTTTGGCAATGTCGTGCAACAGCGCCGCAAGCGCCGCTTTGTCCGCATCTGCGCCATTATTTTGCGCAAGCTGCACCGCCAAATTTTTCACGTTCAGCGTATGGATGCAGCGCTTTTCGCTCAAATTTTTCTTTGCCAATTTCCTCGCTTCATCCAGTGAAATCATCTGCGTTCTCTCCTTTATCTATTCACAATATAAATGATGCTGCGCAATAATTTTAGCAACATCCTGTGGCACAAGTGCATTGATATTCTGCCCCGCCGCCACTTTTTTTCGTATTTCGGTGGAGGACACCCGCTCAATTTCACCCTTTGTGAAAATGATGTGCGCACCCGCGTCTCGCAGCTCCTTCACAAGCGCATGCACGGGCGCAACGTCCTCGTTTTTGCGGCACTGCACCACAAGCGTCACCGCCGCAAGCAGTTCCTGATAACCATACCAATGCTTAAAATACAGCAGCATGTCGCTGCCCATCGGCAGATAAATTTCCGCGTTCGGATAGCGTTTTTGCAGCGTATGCACCGTGTCAATCGTATAGCTTTTGCCCTTGCGCAAAATTTCGGTTTCGTCGAGAATCATCGGCGAAAACAGCGGCAAAAAGCAGGCGCACATCGCAAGACGCAGCGCCGCATCGGTATGTCCGGCCGTTTTGTGCGGCGGTATGCCCGTGGGCATCACGAGCACAAGATCCGGCTGCACCGCTTCAATCGACGCGGCAAGCAGCGCCATATGCCCCTCATGCGGCGGGTCAAATGTGCCGCCGAACAGAATTATCTTTTCCATTATTTCAACAAATCCGCGTATTGGCTCTCTTTTTTCTTCGGTTTTTGGAGATAAAGCACAAATTTCGAGCCGATTACTTGTACACATTCACTGCCCGTTTTTTCAGCGAGCAGTTCGGCGGCTTCTTTGGCGGAATAAGTGCTGTTTTCAAGCACTTTCAGCTTGATTAACTCGCGTGCGGCGAGGCAGTCGGCGGTGGTTTTTACGAGCGCGTCGTCAATTTCGCCTTTGCCGATTTGAAAAACCGGCGTCATATCGTTGGCCTGTGCGCGCAAAATGGCGCGTTGTTTACTTGTCAACATTTTAGTTTCCTCTTATTCTTTCGTTTGAATCTAATCCATCGACGATACGCCGCCGATGATTTGTGTATTTTCGATGATTGCAGGCAGATTTTCCTGCATCCTGCGCAGTGCCGCGCCGCGATGGCTGATGGCGTCTTTTTCAGTATCGTCAAGTTGCGCGTAGGTGCGTCGTTTTGTGTTTTCGATTTTATCCTCACCCACGCCGACAAAATCGGGAATGAACAGCGGATCGTAGCCAAATCCGTTTGTACCGCGCCGTGCAAAAGCAATTTCACCCGGACATTCGCCCTCAAAAATAAAGTGTTGTCCGTCCGCAAAGCGCACGCAAATGCTGCTGATGAATTTTGCGCCACGCTGATTTTGCGGTATGCCGCGCAGTGCCGCGAGCAGTTTTTCGTTGTTGGCCTCGTCGTCGCCATGCCGCCCGCAATATCGTGCGGAATAAATGCCGGGTGCGCCGCCAAGCGCCGCCACGCAGAGGCCGGAATCGTCGGCGATGGTGGCCTTTTGCGTGGCCATGCCGATGGCCTCGGCTTTGAGCCATGCGTTTTCGGCAAAGGTTGCGCCGGTTTCATCGGGGTCGATGGTGATGCCGACCTCGCGCTGGCTTTTCACCGTGTGACCGAGTTTTTCAAGAATCCGCCGCATTTCCGCAAGCTTATTGGCATTGTTTGTCGCTGCAATAACTTCCATCATACACCTCATTTATGACAAAATGATTAAAATTTCAAAATTTATTCGTCGTGTAAAAACAGCGCGTTTGTAAATGCGTCCGCGTCAAAGGTCATAAGGTCGTCCATTCCCTCGCCCACGCCCACAAAACGCACCGGTAAACCGAGCTTTTCTTTGATGCTGATGACCGCGCCGCCCTTGGCCGTGCCGTCAAGTTTTGTCAAAATAATGCCTGTGGCATTGGCCGCGTCGATGAATTGGCTCGCCTGATTGATGGCGTTTTGCCCCGTGATGGCATCGAGCACAAGCAGCGTTTCCACACTGGCCTCCGCACAGGCTTTGCTGACCACACGGCTGATTTTCGACAGCTCGTCCATCAAATTTTTCTTGTTGTGCAGCCGGCCGGCCGTGTCGCAAATCACGATGTCGATTTTTTTCGCCGCCGCGCTCTGCACCGCGTCAAAAATCACCGCCGCCGGGTCTGCACCCTCGTTATGCTTGACGATGGGCACGCCCGCACGCTCTGACCACACGGTCAATTGCTCTGCCGCCGCCGCGCGAAACGTGTCGCCGGCCGCGAGCAGCACGCTTTTTCCCTGCTCTTTATAAAGGTGTGCCAATTTTGCAATGGACGTTGTTTTGCCCACGCCGTTGACGCCAATCACCAGCAAAACGGCGGGGTGACCTGTCAAATTCATGCTGTCATCGGCGGCAAGGCGCTGTTTGATGATGTTTTTCAGCGCCTCCATAGCCTGCCCGCCGGTTTTGAGATGCTGTTTTTTCACTTCTTTATACAGCTCATCCACGAGTTTTGCGGCGACATCCGCGCCGGTATCCGCCAAAATAAGCTGTTCTTCAAGATCCTCATACATCTCGTCTGTAATTTCGCTTGCCGTGACCATCTCGGTGATTGTGCCGAAAATGGAATCGCGCGTTTTTTTGAGGCTTGCGCCAATTTTATCAAAAAATCCCATGTTGTATCGTCCTTTCCTAATTCACCAATGTCGCGTCCACGTGGTTGACATCAAGGCGCAACATTTTTGACACGCCGTCCTCCTGCATGGTAACGCCATATAAAACGTCCGCTTCCTCCATCGTGCCACGCCTGTGCGTAATCACGATAAACTGTGTTTTATCCGAAATGCGGCGCAGATATTTGGCAAACCGCGTGACGTTGACATCGTCGAGCGCCGCCTCAATTTCATCGAGAATGCAAAACGGCGCGGGGTTGACCGCCAAAATGGCAAAATAAATGGCAATGGCAACAAGTGCCTGTTCGCCGCCCGACAAACTCGACAGGTTTTTAATCACTTTGCCCGGCGGCGCCACCTCGATGTCGATGCCGCTCTCCAGCACGTCGCTTTCATCCGACAGCGACAATTTCGCCGTTCCGCCGCCAAAAAGCTCGGCAAAAATGCGAGCAAAATGCCTGTTGATTTGCGCAAAACTTTCGGTGAACATCGTGCGCATTTCGTCCGACAAGCCGCCAATCATTTTCAGCAGTTCCGTCTTGCTTTTTTCCACGTCACCGACTTGCGCTTTCATAAATTCATACCTCGCACTCACTTCGGCATATTCTTCAATCGCGCCCACATTGACATTGCCAAGCGCCTTGATTTTATTGCGGATGTCCGCCACTTCTTTGCGCAACTGCGCACTGCTTTCAAACGGCACACAAAGCGCCTCCGCATCCGTCAGCGTCAACTCATATTCTTCCCAAAGCTTCGCGACGGTCTGCTCATACTCGGCGTCTTTCCCCTCTTTTTGCTCGGTCAGACGCGCAATTTCTCGTGATAAATTTTCTCGTTCCGTTTGCATCTGGCGCACACGTGCACTTTGCTGTGTGATGCTGCCCTCTTTTTGCATGCGAGCGGCGGCAATCGCGGCAATTTGATTTTCACGCTGTGTAATCTCGTCTTTGCTGCCCGCCGTTTTGGCTTCAATCTCGGCAATTGCAACGAGATGCTGTTCATTTTGCAGTTTCAGCGCGGCGATATTATCCGTAAGCTGCGCCGCGCGCTGTGCTTCGTCGCCCGTGCGATTTTGCAGCGACGCGATGGCCGCCGTATGACTTTCGATGTCTTTGGTGGCGCTCAAAATTTGCAATTTCAGCTCCGACAATTCCTCACCAAGCCGCGTGCGCGTCGATAAAAATGTATCGTCTGTGCCGGAAATTGACGCAAGCTCCGCTTCCAGTTTGCCGCTTTCCTGTGCCAAACGTTCGCTTTCCGCCGCCGATTCTTTGGCGAAATCACGGTTTTGTGCAATTTGTTTTGTGAGTGTTTCACATTCCGCAAGCAGCAAGTCAAGCGCGGCAAGTGCCTGTGACAGCGCCGTTTGCGCGCGTGCACTCTCCACTTCACCGCGAATTTTATCGCCGCCCGCCGTGATGGCTTCGCTCTCGGTGGCCGTCAATTCGGCGGCGAGCGCGTCCACCTCGGCTTTGACGCGGTCGGTGGCCGTTTCGGCATCGATGCGTTTTTTGCCGAGTGCTTCTATTTTGAGCTTGAGTTCGTCGATTTCCTGTTTGCGGCTGAACAGTCCTGCGCTGCGCGACACGCTGCCGCCCGTAAACGAGCCGCCCGCGTTAATCACTTGGCCGTCTGCCGTGACAATGCGGTTGCGATAATCGAGGCTGCGTGCCACTTTCGACGCTTCGTTGATGTCGTCCACCACGATAATACGTCCTAAAAGGCTTGAAATGATTTTTTCATATTTGCCGTCATATGTGACAAGGTCGCTCGCTTTCACGGCACTGCC
This sequence comes from Ruthenibacterium sp., assembly GCA_036643515.1. Lineage (GTDB taxonomy): Bacteria > Bacillota > Clostridia > Oscillospirales > Ruminococcaceae > Ruthenibacterium. Next base: position 9,481 of record JAVXRV010000041.1, on the reverse strand, counting down.
CGCGAGCTTGCTGCCGTCAAAAAAGCTGCCTTTTACCGTGTCAAGCGGCAAAAAAGTGGCGCGTCCCGCACGTTCTTCGCGCAAAAAAGTCATGGCGGCTTTGGCGGCGTTTTCGTTTTCCACCACAATATTTTGCAGTGCAAAGCCGAGCGCGGTTTCAATCGCGATTTCATACCCCGCTTTGACGGTCAAAATGGTAGAAACCGGCCCGATGATGCCGCGCAGCCGATGATTCATCGCGGCTTTCATCACCGCTTTGACGCTGCTTTGAAAACCGTCCATGTTGCGCTCTAAATCTTTGAGCATCGCCACGCGCTGTGTGGCGGCCTCGGTTTCACGCAAAATTTTCTGTTCGGCATCGTCGGCCGCGGCAAGCTGTTCTTTGCGTGCGGCAAGCTTCATTGATAGGCCGCTTTTGATGTTGCCAAGCTTTTGCACGCTGTCCGTCGCGTGCTGTAAAAAGGCGTCGATTTCGGCTTTTTCTGCCGTAAAATCCACAATCTTCTGTTCGGTTTCCGCACGGTTTTCACTGGCTGCCGCAAGCCGCGTTTCGGCGGCTGCAGCGGCACTTTGCGCGCCCGCGCTCTGCACTTTTAGGTCGGTGGCGCGTCGTGTCATGTCGTTGAGTTTCGCGGTAATCGCTCCGCGCCGCTCGCCGCTTTCGGCGCTTTGTGCCTGCATCGCCGTCAAAATTTCTTCCCGCTCGGTCGTATGTGCGGTGCAATCTTTGATGACGTCCTCACATTTGCCGATGGCCACTTCGTGCATACCCACTTCTGCGGCAATATTTTCACAGCCGGCACTGCTCTGCGCAATATCCGCTTCGAGCGACGCAATGGTGTTGTTGTGATGTGCCATATCGTTGCGCAGCACCGCAATTTGCGCGTCCGCACCCGAAATGCCCTCGACAATGGAACGAATTTCACCGTTCACGCGGTCGGAATCCATAATCATACGTTCGATTTCGGTTCTGATTTCCGCCGTAGACGCGTCAATCTCGTCGATTTCGTCGCTTGTTTTCTGATAATCTGCCGACGCAAGGTCGATGTTGCGCTGTTTTTCGCGCAAAATATCTTTGGCCTTGCGCACGGTGTCCACCCAAAGGGTTACTTCCATTTCCTTGCGGCGTGCGGAGGCATCGAGAAATTGTTTGGCCTTTTTGGCATCTTTTTCAAGCGGCCCGACGCGGCTTTCCAGTTCCCCCAAAATATCGCGCAGACGCACTAAATTGTCCTCTGCACCCGCAAGACGGCGCTCCGCTTCGTTTTTGCGATAGCGAAAGCGTGCGATGCCCGACGCTTCTTCAAAAATTTCGCGGCGCTCGTTGCTTTTTGCGCCCACAATTTCGGCAATGCGTCCCTGTCCGATGATGGAGTAACCGTCGCGGCCGATTCCCGTATCCAAAAACAGTTCATATACGTCTTTAAGACGTACATTTTGTCCGTTGATGGAGTATTCGCTGTCGCCGCTGCGGTAATATTTGCGGCCGATAATCACTTCGTCGGTGTCCACTTCAATGCGGCGGTCGCTGTTATCGATGTATAGCTGCACCGCGGCATAGCCCATCGCGCCGCGCTGCTGTGTGCCGCCGAAAATGACGTTTTCCATCTTGCCGCCGCCGCGCAGTTGTTTTGCGCTCGTTTCGCCCAATACCCAGCGAATGGCGTCCGAAATATTACTTTTTCCGCTTCCGTTCGGGCCGACAACGGCGGTGATGCCACCGTCAATCGTGATTTTAATTTTGTCCGGAAACGATTTGAAGCCCTGAATTTCAAGGGCGGTTAAACGCATAGATTCACTTCCCTTTGGTGATGTGTTCAGTTTAGTCGCCCATCAGCGCAAGCGCTTCTTTGGCCGCGGCCTGTTCCGCAATTTTTTTGGAATGTCCCTTCCCTTTGCCGATGCAGTTCGAGTTGAGGAGCACTTCCACTTCAAACTGCTTGTTGTGGTCAGGCCCTGTTTCGCTCGTCACCACATAATGCAAACGTTCGGTGTGGTTTTGCTGCACAATTTCCTGCAAACGTGTTTTATGATCCTCGCCTGCGGCGGCATCGGTGAGCGCATCTGTCACAAACGGCAGAATAAAACTGCGTGCCGCGTCCATGCCGCTGTCAAGATAAATGGCCGCAATCACGGCTTCAAATGCGTCGGAAACCACGCTCGGTCGGTTGCGGCCGCCGCCGCGTTCTTCGCCTTTTCCAAGGCGCAGATAATCGCCGAGTTGAATCTGTTGTGCAAATTCAAACAGCGCCGTTTCGCACACAAGGCTTGCACGCATGCGTGTTAAATCGCCCTCCGGCAAATTTTTGTGCGTGAATAAATATTCCGCCACCACAATCGAAAGCACCGAATCACCGAGAAATTCGAGCCGTTCGTTGTGCCGAATGCCACGTTTCGCCTCGTTGGCATACGACGTATGCGTGAGCGCGGTTTCGAGCAGTGCTTTATTTTGAAACGTATAGTGAATTATTTTTTCGAGTTCCTGCATGGAGTTTTTCCCCTCTTTATTCTTCCTCGGCCGCCGCGGCCGCAAGATTGTCGCGCATCGTTTCCACCACATGGCTTTCCACGCAGTTTTTCGCCTGCCGGATTGCATTTTTAAACGCTTTTGCGCCGGAAGAACCGTGCGCTTTAATCACCGGTTTACACACGCCCATCATGAGCGCACCGCCGTGTTCGTCGGCATCAAGCTTGCCTTTAAAGTCTTTCATGCCGCTTTTCACCATGAGATACGCAAGCTTTGAAACGGCGTTTTTCATAAATACTTTTTTGATTTCATGCACGAGCATTTTGCCGGTTCCCTCAATGAGTTTCAAAATCACATTGCCGGTAAAACCGTCGCACACCACCACATTGACATCGCCCTTTGGCACGTCTTTCGGCTCAATATTGCCGACAAACCGAATGTGCGCATTGGCCTTTAAAAGCTGATGCGCCGCCACATACAGCGGTGTGCCTTTGCTTTCCTCCGCACCGTTGTTGACGAGCGCGACCGACGGATTTTGTATGCCCATCGCTTTTTCCATGTACACACTGCCCATCGTGGCAAATGCGTCGAGCATCTCGGGACGGCACTCGACATTTGCGCCGGCATCAAGCAAAAGATACGGCTGACTGCCACCCGGAATCACCGTGCCGATGGCCGGACGTTTGACGCCTTTGAGCCGTTTTACAATTAAAGTGGCGCCCGCAAGCAGTGCACCGGTCGAGCCGGCAGACACGAATGCATCGCCCTCGCCCGCTGTCAAAAGCCGCAAACCCACCACCATGGAGGAATCTTTTTTACCGCGAATGGCCGCCGTCGGCTCATCGCACATTGAAATCGTTTCCATGGCGTTCACAATGCGCATGCCGGTCATATCAATATTTTCCTCCGACGCTGCGTCTTGAATGGCCTGCTCGTTGCCCACCGCAATGATGGAAACGCCGTATTCGCGCACCGCGTCCGCCGCGCCTTTTAAAATTTCTGCCGGAGCGTTGTCGCCGCCCATAGCATCGATGATGATGTTCATTCTATTTCCCTCCTGATGTACCGTTTTGTTGATTTTTTTGTGCTTGTGCACGTTCGTGTGGAGATTTGTGCAAATATGGCCGCGAGTTCGCACAGCACCGCCAAAATTGCCTTACAATATTTCTTGCATCGCCGAGAGTGCACGCTGTGCCAATTTTTCATAGCGCAGGCGCTTGTCGCGTTCGTGCGTTTCAAGCGGCGGTAAAATGCCCATATTCGCACCCATCGGCTGAAAATCTTTGCTCTGTGTCGTGATATGCCGCAGCAATGCGCCGCACATCGTCGTCGCCGGATATTCCCGCGGCAGCTTGTCGTTCAATCTGGCAAAAATCGCGTGTGCCGCGAGCAATCCGCAGGCCGCACTCTCCATGTAGCCCTCAAATCCTGTAATTTGTCCACCAAAAAATACTCTCTGTTGATTTTTCAATGACAAATCCGCCTGTAACACGTGCGGACTGTTCAAAAATGTGTTGCGGTGCATCACGCCATAGCGCGCAAATTCTGCGTTTGCAAGGCCGGGAATCATGCGAAACACGCGTTTTTGTTCGCCGAATTTGAGGTTTGTTTGAAAGCCAACCAGATTATACAGCGTGCACTCTTTATTTTCCGCGCGCAGCTGCGCATTTGCCCATGGGCGATGGCCGGTTTTCGGGTTCGTGAGGCCGACCGGCCGCAACGGGCCATAACGCATGGTGTCTGCGCCGCGCTGTGCCATCACTTCAATGGGCATACAACCCTCATACACCACTAAATCGCCGTCAAACGCATGCAGTTCCGCGCGTTCTGCGCCCGCAAGTGCGGCATAAAATGCCTCGTATCCCACTTTGTCGAACGGACAGTTGAGGTAATCTGCCGTGCCATGCCCATAGCGTGACGCGGCGAAAATTTCGTTTTGGTCAAGACTTTCTGCCGTGACAATCGGCGCGGCGGCATCGTAAAACGACAAGGCCGCGTCGCCCGTTATGCGGCTGATTTCTGCCGCAAGTGCGCCTTCGGTCAAGGGGCCCGTGGCAACGAGTGTCAGCGTGTTTTGATCTGATTCATCGATGGTTTTTGCTTCTTCACCATGCAATGTAATCAGCGGTGTTTCCCGCACTTTTTGTGTGACGGCTGCCGCAAATTCGTCCCTGTCTACCGCGAGTGCGCCGCCGGCCGCCACACGACAGCTTTCGGCGATGGGCAGCAGCGACGAGCCGAGCAATTTCATCTCGGCCTTGAGCAAGCCGGACGCGGAATCCACCCTGTCGGCCTTGAGCGAATTGGAACAGACGAGTTCCGCAAAATTCGGGTTATGATGCGCCGGTGAAAATTTGGTGGGTTTTTGCTCGTACAAATGCACGGCAATGCCCTGCGACGCCAGCCACAGCGCGGCTTCACAGCCGGCAAGTCCCGCGCCTAAAATGTTGATTTGCATGTGGTTCTCCTTTGAAAGCGCGTCTTTATTTGTCGCCGGAAACAGGGCGTGTATATTCACAGCCCTCTTTTTCGCACAGCAGCATACCCGATTTTCCACCTTTTTTGAACAGCGTTCCGCCGCAAGTCGGGCATTTTTCGGTTGTCGGCTCGTTCCATGTCATGAAGTCGCAGGTCGGGTTTTTCTCGCAGCCGTAATATACGCGCCCTTTTTTTGAGTGCCGCACAAGCATGCGGCTGCCACATTTCGGGCAAAGGCCGCCGGTATCTTTCACGATGCGTTTCGTGTTTTTGCATTCCGGAAAGCCCGGACATGCCAAAAATTTGCCGAAACGGCCGCTTTTGATGACCATATTGCGCCCGCAAAGCTCGCAGATTTCGTCTGTTTCTTCGTCCGGCACTTTGATTTTTTGGTCTTTCATATTTTCTTCGGCTTGCTTCAAGGTCTTGTCAAAATCGGCGTAAAATGCGCCGATGGTTTTGCGCCAATCGGCTTTTCCGCTCTCGACCTTATCAAGATTTTTCTCCATCTGCGCGGAAAATTTCACGTCGACAATGTTCGGAAATTGTGCAATCATCAAATCGTTAATCACACGGCCAAGCGTGGTGGGCGCAAGTTTTTTCTGGTCGCGCTCGACATAATCGCGGTCGATAATCGTGGTGATAATCGGCGCATAGGTCGACGGACGGCCGATGCCGTTTTCTTCAAGCGCTTTAATCAGCGTCGCCTCGGTATAGCGGGCGGGTGGTTGTGTGAATTTTTGCTCCGGCTTCAGCTCGCGCAATTTTAACACATCGCCCATGGCAAGCGGCGGCAGCGCGGTTTCTTTTTTCTCTTTTTCTTCGGTGCTTTCTTCATACAGCGTGGTAAAACCTTCAAACGTCACCACAAAGCCGCTTGCGCGGAACAGATAATCTGCCGCCACAATGTCCACGGAAACCGTGTCCTGCAAGCAATCGCTCATTTGGCTTGCGATAAAACGGCTCCAAATCAAGCGATACAATTTTGCGGCATCGCCCGAAATGCTTTCCTCCGCTTCGGTCGGTGTCAATGCCGGATTCGTCGGGCGCACGGCCTCATGCGCGTCTTGCGCGGCCGTGGCATTTTTGCTTTTATACACGCGTTTTGTCGGGCAGACAAACTGTTTGCCATACGTGTCGGTGATAAATTCATGCGCGGCGGCAACGGCTTCGTCCGCAATGCGCAAACTGTCGGTACGCATATAGGTAATCAAACCCATCGTGCCCTGTCCCTCAATTTCCACGCCCTCATACAGCATCTGCGCGGCACGCATCGTGCGCGTGGCCGTGAAGCCGAGGCGACGGCTGGCCTCCTGCTGCATGGTGGACGTGATAAATGGCGGCGACGGCTGCTTTTTGCGTTTGGAATTGGTGAGCTTTTGAATCGTATATTCTGCGCCCTTGAGTGCTTTTTCCACTGTCGCAGCATCTGCGCCGTTCGTGACGGGCGCTTTTGTGCCGTCCGGCAGTGCGGCAAGCCGTGCTGTGAATTTTTTGGTGCTGTTTGGCGGCGACAAAAGCGCGTCGATGTTCCAGTATTCTTCGGGTTTGAACGCTTCAATTTCTTTTTCGCGGTCAACAATCAGCCGCACGGCAACGCTTTGCACACGGCCGGCAGAAAGGCCGCGCCGCACTTTGCGCCATAAAAACGGCGACAGTTTATAGCCGACAAGTCGGTCAAGCATGCGCCGTGCCTGCTGTGCGTTGAACAAATCCATATCAATCGTGCGCGGCGCCGCCATGCCTTGCGTCACGCCTTTTTTGGTGATTTCGCCAAACGTCACACGGTTTGTCGCCGTGACGTCCAGTCCCAGTAAATTTGCCAAATGCCAACTGATGGCCTCGCCCTCGCGGTCAGGGTCAGTCGCAAGGAAAACTTCATCACTGTTTTTTGCCATGCTTTTCAGCTCTTTGATGAGTTTTTCCTTACCTTTGATGTTGATGTACTGCGGCGTAAAGTCGTGCTCCACATCAATGCCAAGCTGGCTTGCGGGCAAATCGCGGATATGCCCCATTGAGGCCGTAACCTCATAGCCGTTTCCGAGATATTTGCGAATGGTTTTGGCTTTCGCCGGAGATTCCACAATGACTAATTTTGACATCGTTTTTTCCTTTCAGGGGAATTTATTTTAGTGAATCAGAACGAACTGTCTCCCCGCTTGCTGGCTTGAAATACCTGCAAGCTCCAATTCGGTCAACGCCGCCATCATTTTGTGCGGCGGCAAGTTTGTTTTTGCACACAGTGCCGTGAGCGACTGCGGCGTGCAACACAGTTGCTCTTGCACCTGTTTTGCCTCGACAGAAAGTTGTGTTTGCGCTTCTTTCGGAGATTCCTGCGCCTTTTCTTTCGCGTCAAGGCCATAGTAAGTGAGAATATTCTCCGCCGACACCGCCGGAATCGCGCCCTCGCACAAAAGATGATTGGTGCCCTCACAGAGGCTTGAAAAAATGCTGCCCGGCACGCTGAACACATCGCGATTATACCGCAGTGCCAAACCGACCGTGTTCATTGTGCCGGAGGCTTTGCGCGCTTCTGCCACACAAACACCATACGAAAGGCCGGCAATGAGGCGGTTGCGCTGTAAAAAATATTCTTTTTCCACCTTGGTGCCCGGCGGATATTCGCTGACGACAAGTCCTTGCTTTTCAATCACGCCCTTGAGCGTGCGGTTTGCGGCCGGATAACAGATATCATGTCCAAATGCGATGCAGGCAATCGTGGGCGTGCCGGCGGCGATGGCACATTTGTGGCTCTCGCTGTCAAGCCCCGTTGCAAGGCCGGACACAAGCACCACGCCCGCCTTGGCAAGCGGTGCCGCAAGCGCGCGTGTCGCCTCCACGCCATAAGCCGACGGACGCCGCGTGCCCACCATCGCAAACGTCAGGCTCTTATTCAAAATGCGCACATCACCGCGATAATACAGCACAATGGGCGGCGCGTCGGTTTCGCGCAACATCGCGGGATAATCGGGCGAATCATAAGGCAAAATCCGCACATTTTGCGCGGCGCAGTCGTCTTTGCGCGCAATAAAATCTTCCGGCTCCGTCTTTTGCAAAATATCGAGCTGACGCGGTGTCAAAATCATGGATAGATTCGTGATAAATCGTTCTCCATACAGCACTTCGGGGTTTTCGTACATCGACAAAATGTCTTTTGCGTGCGCGGAGGCATACCCCATCGCATTGGCAAGCCACAGCCATGTTTCAATTCTCGCCGGCCGAATCGTCACCTGTTTTTCTTCCATCACGGCACCTCTCTAAAATGCCAAAGCAGCACGCTGCCCGCCACGGCGGCATTCAGCGACTCCACTTTGCCCGACATCGGAATGCGCACGGCGGCATCGCACGCGGCAATCACCGCGTCACCAAGGCCGTTGCCCTCGTTGCCGATTACAACGGCAAGCCCCTGTCCGGCGGCCGGATGCACCGAGGCAAGCGGCACAGAATTTTGCAGCGCCGCCGCATACACCGTGCTGCCCAGCGCACGCATCTTGCCAATCATTTCCGGCATATCCGCCTGTAAAAATAAATCAATTTGCCCGACAGCACCCATGCTGCTGCGCACGGCTTTGCCGCAAAATACGTCGGCCGTGCCCGCCGACAAAACAGCGCCGTCAAAACCAAACGCGGCGGCACTGCGCAAAAGCGCCCCAACATTGGACGGGTCTTGCACATTGTCAAGGCAGAGATATCGCCCGCCCGCGCGCAGCACCGGCAATTGCTGCGGCATTTGAAACAGCACAAACAAGCCTTGCGGCGCTTTTGTTTCGCTGAGCTTTTCCGCAACGGCCTCGCTGATTTCATACTGCACACCGGCGAGCGTTTCCACCGCCGGACACGCCTCGCGCGCCTTAGATGTATAAAATACCTTACTAATAGCAAACGCACGCGCCAAATCCAAACATAGCTTTAAGCCCTCAGCCAAAAAGCATCGTTCGCTTTGGCGGAAGGCTCGGTTTTGCCCGATTTTACAGGCATATTTGACGGTTTCGTTTTCACGGCTCGTGATGACATTCACGATGAGAAAAACCCCCTTTGAGATAGAGTTGCGAGAGGGGCGACAGCATAGCAATACAAAGCAGCGCCCGGGCACTTTGCACGGGCGCAGCTTAAAAATTTATGAAAGAGCTTTTTTCGCCGTTTCAATCAAAGCGCTGAAGCTGGCAGCATCATGGATGGCCATTTCGCTCAGCATTTTGCGGTTGAGCGTAATGCCCGCTTTTTTGAGGCCGTTCATGAAGCTTGAATAGTTGACGCCCTCGGCGCGGCAAGCAGCGTTGATACGCGTAATCCACAGGCTGCGGAAATCGCGTTTTTTGAGTTTACGGCCGACGAAAGCGTAATTGCCGCTTTTCATGACCTGTTCTTTTGCCATTTTAAAATGGGTTGATTTACTGCCGTAATAACCTTTGGCAAGTTTCAGAGTCTTTTTTCTTCTTTTGCGCGTCATCATAGCGCCTTTAACACGTGCCATATTCTAAATCTCCTTTAAATATCAAACAATTTTTGGTCGGTTTGTCGCGTAAATTACGCGTA
>JAVXRV010000040.1:3026-16268 GCA_036643515.1 Ruthenibacterium sp. | reverse complement strand
ATAATAATAGTCACATCAGGTCCAACAATTTTACGAATTTCCTTTGTTGTTTCAATGCCGTCCATGTCGGGCATTTTCCAGTCCACCAAAATGATGTCATAATGTTCTTTTTTTGCCCATTTTTCCTGCACTGTTTCCACGGCCTGTGCACCGGAGGCAACATAATCAGCCTGCAAATGCATATCCAGTAAAATTTCCTGCGTGTGTCGGCAAATGAGAATGTCGTCATCTACAATGAGTGCTTTTAGGCGCTCTAAGTGAAGTGCAGCGTCTACGTATTGCCGGCTTTTTTCTGAAACGCCAAGTTTTACCTCCACGATAAATTCGCTGCCAACACCTTCGATGCTGTTGACACTGATTTTTCCGCCCATCAAATCCACCAGATTGTGGCAGATGGCAAGCCCGAGGCCTGTGCCGGCATAGGGTGTGGTAGAGCCGCTTTGCTGTTGCTCAAACGCGTCAAAAAGGCGGGGCAAAAATTCCTCGCTGATGCCAATGCCGGTGTCATTTACGGTAAATCTCATCAAGGCTTCTCCTTGATGGACGGGTTCTTGGTGCACCATAAACTGCACTTTGCCGCCGGGAGGCGTAAATTTAATGGCATTGGAAAGAATGTTGACAAGCACTTGCTGCAACTTCATGGCATCGCCGAGATAGGTGTCCTCCGTGAAACTTAAAATAACCGCATCGTATTCCACGCCCTTTTCCTGCGCCTGTGTGTTGCAGATACCATTGATGCCGTTGATAAATTCCTCAAAGGGAATTTCTTCCCGCCGCATCAGCATTTTGCCGCTCTCAATACGTGACATATCCAAAATATCGTTGATGAGGGAGAGCAAAAAGCGAGCGGAAATACCCACCTTGGAAAGATATTCCGACACTTGCTCCGCATCATTCACACAGCTTGCCGCCAAGGTGGACATGCCGATAATGGCATTCATGGGCGTGCGAATTTCGTGGCTCATGCGAGAGAGAAACTCCGACTTTGCGGTGTTTGCCTGTTGCGCCGCTTGCAGTGCATTACCAAGTGCCTCGTTTTTGCGTTGCTCCTCGTTATAATGCTCCGTAACATCGCTGCGCGTTAAAATAATTTTATGCCGTGGCCGATTCAGATAAGAAAATTGCATCTTCTTGCGGCTGATGCTGCCGTCTGGTTCACGCACGCAACAGTAGGTGGTGTAAATGGGTCGCTTTTCCAGTTGTGCCAGTATATTTTTGTAAGACATCTCCTCGATATTGCGCGCTCTGTCCTCCTCCACCACATACTTTTGCGCATAAGTAACCATCTCTTGATAATAGCTGTTACCGTAAAGCGGCGGCAAGGGTGTTTTTCTGCCGCTTTGTGCACAGATAATATAAGCGTCGGTGCTACTGTCAAGCAGCGTCAAATAGTCATAATCCATGTTGACAACGGCATTCACGATGGCGGCGAAAGTTTTTTTCTGGTCGATGTCTGTGGCGTAAATATAGGCCTCAATATCACCGCTTTTGGGGTTTTGAAACATATCTGCTTCCACTTTGATCCACAATGTTTTGTCTTTCCAAAAGCTGATATAGCTCTCTTGCGCCACGCTGGTTTCTCCGCGCCGATAGGCCGCCAGCAAACTTTCCCGCGTGAATAGCTTTTTATATTCGGGCAGGGTGGCCGTATCCACATGAGCGGCATATTCACGGTCAAAAAAGTCGTCCACCGTACCATTGCCTTGGAAGGTTAAAATAATCGGGATATCACTTTGGCCGTCCTCGCAGATATTCTGTGTCAAATTCAGCTTAAAGGAACCCAGTACATCACTGTTGCGCACTTTCCGCCACTTCAGTTCTTCCTCATAGCGTTCCTCAAGCCGCATGCGCTCTGTAATCTCAACGGCGGTGCCAATGGCCTTTATGGGCTTTTCATCCTCGTCAAAAATGGTGGTATAGGAAATCTCATACCACCAAAAATTATCATGCGTGTCGTTCCACCAACGCCCCACACTGGTGGCTGTTTTTGCGCCGGCATACACCTTTTGAAACATGTCATACAGCGCCGGATAGTCCTCGGCATAAAGCGCACTGTCTTCTGATTTAAAAGCCTCCGGTACATTTGGAATCACGGTCAATGTGTCGAAAATTTTTATACGTGAGGCGTTTTTGAGGTCATAGAGGGTGCGGTTTGCAATATCCAACATCCAGATTGTCACGCCGCACTGTTTGCTTGCCCGCGCATAGTTTTCTGAAAGCTCTTTGTATTCACTGATGTTTTCGGCAATGCCTGTGGCACTCGCCGGATTGCCGTGCGCATCCAATACAGTGCGATACCGCACTTTTTTCCAAATGGGCGTGCCCTGTTCAATCACCAATATTTCACCGGAAGGATTTGCTTCTCCCGCCTGAATGCGCGCATGGATTTGCAGCCACTGGGCGGCGCTGTTTTTGTGAATCAGCCCTTTGTCCAGCAGCAGTTGGGGATAATTGTCCCACCGCTGCATACCGGCCAAATCTGCCATCACATTGCAGCCGGGCACAGCACTGTTGTCGGCGGGATAAAACGTCCAACACTGAATCCCGCAGTCTTTTAAAATGGCGACCGGATTATTCTGCGCCAAATTATTTTCCACCATCATCCGCTCCTTTCCAAATTACACATTATCGCCGAAAATTTTTGTTGACACGTTAAAATTTTCTTGTCATCTGCATCAAAATATAAAAAGACAAAATGCTTCTCACGGCACGCATCTAATATGGTGCGTGTCATATCGAAGAATTTTGCCTTTTTGCAAAGCCCAATCAGGGCATGATAATGAGCTGAGTATCTGGGCTCTTTCAGTGTTGAAAGTCGCCTACAGTTGCTTGTCATGATGCATCCTCCTTTTACGAGGCCTCTGCTTTTTCGACAGGATATATAATTTTATTATAAGCATTCAAATGAACCATGTCAACGAAATCACAAAATAACCGCTTTATAACCTGCTATTGTTCTCCTCGCGGGGGATTTTGTGTGAAATTACATGGCGATATTTCCACCTAAAACAATATGACCCAAAACAAATGCATATTTTGAAAAAAAGGATTGATTCCTTTTCATAAAAGTGCTAACATACAAGTATACCGATGCGCAAAACAGACATATAGGCAAAAAGAGGTGAGCGTTATATCCGAATATTTGCTGGAAAAGCAAAGCGTTACCGAAAACGCACGGGACTACACCTATCGCGTCTTGAAAAACAATATGATACAAATGCGATTTTTACCGGGAGAGATGCTCAGTGAAGCCGCCGCCGCCAATTTGCTGCACGTCAGCCGCACGCCGATACATGACACGTTTGCACGGCTTGCGCAGGAAAAACTGGTGACGGTGGTGTCGCAAAAGGGCACAGAAGTGACCTTGATTGATCCGGAACGCGTGCGGCAGACTGTGTTTGTGTACGAAGAACTGCTTGCGGCGGTAATGCGCAAATTGTGTGTGGCCGGTGTGCCGGCGAATGTTCTATTTGCACTTGAAACCAATTGTCAAAAGCAACATTTTATGCTAGACAGTGTGCAATATGCACAAATAGCAACATTACAGCATCAGTTTTATGAGCGGTGCTTTGCCGCGTGCAATCTTGAAAAAGTGTGGCAGGCGATACAAGCCATTCGCTATGATATGGACAGAACATTGGCGCTCGAAACACACACGCCACAGCAGTGGGCACAGGATGTACAAGCGCAAACGGATTTATTGGGTGCGCTTCAGCGCCGCGATGAGGCGGCAGCATGTGCGCAAGTGCATCAAATACAACGGGTGCTCGCAATTTTACCGGCACTGCAAACACAATATCCCAATTATTTTTCATTTTAAAAAACGGTTCAAATCATTCAAACAAAAGGAGATTGAAATTATGCAAATGACATTTCGTTGGTACGGAGAGGGAAACGACAGCATCAGTTTAAAGCAAATCAAACAAATTCCGGGTTGCACAGGATTGATGGGCTTGCTTGATGAGTACGCCGCGGGCGAAGTTTGGCCGCTTGACGCGATTGAAGCATATGTAAAACACGTCAACGAAGCCGGCCTTAAAGTGGAAGTAATCGAGAGCGTCAACGTGCACGAGGACATCAAAATGGGTTTGCCCACACGCGACGGCTACATTAAAAACTACATCACCACGATTGAAAATCTTGCAAAATGCGGCATTAAAGTCATTGTATACAACTTTATGCCGGTGCTTGACTGGCTGCGCACCGACCTTGCGCGTGAAATCCCCGAGGACGGCTCGAACTCGCTTTATTTTGACGAGGCGGAGCTTGCCGGCATGACGCCGCTTGAAATTGTGGAAAACACGGCCAAAAGCTCTAACGGTTTCACGCTGCCCGGTTGGGAGCCGGAACGTTTGAAAGAACTGACGCATGTTTTAGAGCAATACAAATCCATTGACGAAGCAAAATTGCTTGAAAATTATAAATATTTTCTTGATGCCATTTTGCCAACCTGCGAAAAAGTGGGCATTCGCATGGCGTGCCATCCCGACGACCCCGCGTGGCCGATTTTCGGTTTGCCGCGCATCGCACATTCGCAAGACGGCTTTGACAAAATTGTCAAACTGCATGACAGCCCTTGCAACACGGTTTGCCTGTGCACCGGTTCGCTCGGTTCCAATCCGGAAAACGATATTCCGGCCATCATTCGTCATTTTGGCGAGATGGGACGCATCGGCTGTTTGCATGTGCGCAATGTAAAATATCTCGGATATCATAAATTTCGCGAAGCGGCGCATCTTTCGTCCGATGGCGACCTCGACATGGTTGCCATCATGAAAGCTGTTCATGATACTTGTCCCGACACCTATGTGCGCCCCGACCACGGCCGCATGATTTGGGATGAAGTGGGCAGACCGGGATATGGCCTGTATGACCGTGCGCTCGGTATCACGTATCTCAACGGCATTTGGGAAACACTTGAAAAGTCCGGCAAATAAAAATCAAAAAAGCACGGTGTTTTCCGTTCCGTTTGGACAGAAAGCACCGTGCTTTTTGCATGTTTTAGAAGATTGAAAAAGTGAGGAAAAGGGTAGACATCAGCGATGCCACGAGAGAAACAACCGTGATTTGTGTATTGATGGAAGGGCCGGCGGTGTCTTTGAACGGATCGCCCACGGTGTCGCCCACGACAGCGGCCTTGTGTGCGTCAGAACCTTTGCCACCCTCGTTGCCGGATTCGATATATTTTTTGGCATTGTCCCAAAGGCCGCCGGAGGTGCTCATGAAAAGCGCGAGCAGCAGACCGCTGACGATATTGCCGGTTAAAAAGCCGCCAATTGCCTGCACACCGCCGATAAAACCAACGGCAAGGGTTGCCACAATCGCCATCAAACCGGCGGGAACCAATTCTTTCAGCGCACCACTGGTTGCAATTTCAATGCAATGGTCATACTCCGGTTCTACACCTTCTTTGCCTTCTTTCAGGCCGATGATTTCGCGAAATTGACGATGAATTTCAGCCACCATGCGCTGTGCGTTACGGTCGACACCAAGCATCAACATGGCACAGAATACAGCGGGAATGGCAGCGCCAATCAGCATGCCGAAAAAGACAAGCGGATTCATAACGTCAAAGTTTGTAATGCCGGGAACGCCGAGCGCGGCTGCGGCGACGTTCACTTCGCTCATAAAAGCGCCAAGTAGGGCAATGACGGTAAGGCCGGCGGCGGCAATGGCAAAGCCTTTTGTCACGGCCTTGACGGTGTTGCCGGCAGAGTCAAGTTCGTCGGTGATATCGAGCACCTCATCGCCCAAACTTCCCATTTCGGCCAAACCGCGCGCATTGTCTACAATCGGGCCGTACGCGTCGTTGCTCACAATCATGCCCACGATGGACAACATGCCCACGGCCGCCATAGCAATGCCAAACAAGGCATATTCGGTGGCATGGGCGGGGTCAATCGGCTCACACAGTTTGTAGGCAGAAAGTGCGGCAATGCCAATGCCAATCATGGCGGGCAGCACACTCAAAAAACCATAGGAAATACCGGATAAAATAGTGAATGCCGGTCCGGTAGCACTTGCGTGTGCCACAAGATGCACGGGCTTTTTGGTGTCGTCTGTAAAATAATCGGTGGTGATACCGATGAGCACACCGACGAGAAGCCCAACAACACAGGCACCCCAAATGCGCCATGAAAAGCCGCAAAAAGCGGTGGCGATGGCTGTGAGCACGATGTAAATACCGGTGGTGACATATGTGCTGCTGTTGAGCGCCTTGGTCGGATTGCCGTTTTTGCCGATGCGTGCCGTCATGACACCGAGAATCGAAGCAAGCAGGCCGAGCGCCGCAAAGCAAAACACCATGCCCACGTTGACGGCGCCGCCGATGGCACTGTCAATTGACGTTGCCAGCACAAGCGCAGCCGCCATGGAGGCGACGTTGGAATCAAATAAATCGGCGCCCATTCCGGCGACATCACCCACATTGTCGCCCACGTTGTCGGCGATAACGGCGGGATTGCGCGGGTCATCTTCGGGAATGCCAAGCTCCACTTTACCGACGAGGTCGGCACTGATGTCCGCCGTTTTGGTGAAAATGCCGCCGCCGGCTTTGGCAAACAGGGCAAGCGAGCTTGCGCCGAAGCTAAAACCAAGCACCGTGGTGGCATCACCGGTGAACAGATAAACCACCGCAACGCCAAGCAAGCTTGCGCCCACAACGGCCATTCCCATCACGGCACCACCGCGAAACCCTGTCATAAACGACGGCTTGATGCCTTTTTGTGCTGCTTCCGCACATTTGACATTGGCGATGGTGGCAACTTCAATGCCAATTTTGCCCGCAATGGCAGAAAAAACAGTGCCAAGCAAATAGGCGAGAAGCATCATCACATTTTGTGAAAAATGGCCTTTCCAAATGGGAACCGGCAAGAACAGAAAAATGAGCAAGCCGGCAACGCCCGCAAACTTTGCGAGAACAAGATATTCCTTGCGCAAAAATGTACGTGCACCTGCACGAATCAAATCGCCGGCCTTGGCGATTTTCACATTGTCCGACGGTTGCCTGCGCACCCATAAAAACAGCCAAACGGCAAATGCAAACGCCAGAACGGACACCAACATAGAGAGTATTTCAAATACGTGATTCATTTTTTTCTTCCTCCTCATTTTATAAAATTAAAAATAAAACCGCATAGGAGTAATGTAGCACTCTGTGCAGTGAGTTACAATGCCTAAAATCGCTTTTTGTCGAAAAAGAAATAAAAAAGTTTATTTTTTATGCAATTTTAATATCCAAACGACAGGAATATATGTTATAGTAGAACATATAGCAGTTTTCTTAGACTGTGAAAGCACAAATATTGTAGGTGAAAAATGAGTATCAATTTTTTCGATTTTCTCACACAGGTTCTGCACACGCCACTGCTTGCCGTAACAGTGGTGCTGACGCTCGGCGTCATTCTCGTCAACGGCTGGACAGACGCACCAAACGCCATTGCCACTTGCGTGTCTACGCGCGCAATGAAGGCATCAAGCGCCATTTTGATGGCGGGCGTCTGCAACTTTTTCGGTGTCATTGTAATGACGGCCATCAATGCAAAAGTGGCAATGACCATTTATAACATGGTGGATTTTGGCGGCAACACACGCGATGCCACGGTTGCGCTGTGTGCGGCACTGCTTGCCATTGTGGTGTGGGCAACGGCGGCATGGTGGTTTGGCATTCCCACCAGTGAAAGCCATGCGCTGATTGCCGGACTTTCGGGTGCGGCCATTGCGTTGCACGGCAGTTTTGCGGGCATCAATCCATCCGAATGGGTAAAGGTGATTTACGGCTTGGTGCTGTCGACTGGGTTAGGCTTTGCGTCCGGTTTTTTGTGCGCACGCAGTGTTGAAAGCGTTTTTCGCGGCACTGACCGTAAAAAATCGGCCGGATTTTTCAAAAAAGCTCAAATTTTCGGCGGCGCATCTATGGCGTTTATGCATGGCGCACAGGATGGGCAAAAATTCATGAGCGTATTTTTGCTCGGCATTTTTCTGGTGAACGGGCAGGGCGATGTCAACACCTTTGCCATTCCGCTGTGGCTGATGATTTTATGCTCTGTGGTGATGGCACTGGGCACGTCCATCGGCGGATATCGCATCATCAAATCCGTTGGGCTTGACATGGTGCGTTTGCAAACATACCAAGGTTTCGCGGCGGATTTGGCAGCAGCCGGCTGCTTGCTTCTTTCCTCGTTCACGGGCATTCCCGTCAGCACCACACACACCAAAACCACGGCCATCATGGGCGTGGGCGCGTCAAAACGTATGTCGGCCGTCAACTGGGGCGTTGTAAAAGATATGACGCTTGCGTGGGTGCTCACTTTTCCGGGATGTGGTATCTTAGGATATGTGATGGCAAAAGTATTTATGTTTATTTTTTAGAGAAATGCAAAACAGAAAGGAAAAATTCACATGGGATTATTCAATCGCGATGCAGAATATGATTACTTCGGCGGATTTTCAACCTGCGCACATTCCGCCAGTGCGGCGGCCACATATTTGAATGCAGCACTCACCGGTTTTGACGCGGCGCAGGTGCCGCGCCACATGGAGGCCATGCATAAAATCGAAAACGATGCCGACTCGCAGAAACATGAAATCACCAACAAATTGGCGCATGAATTTATGACGCCGATTGAGCGCGAGGATATTTCGGCGCTGTCGCAGGAATTGGACAATGTTGTGGATGCTGTCGAAGATGTCATTCGCCGCATTTATATGTTCAATGTCACGTCCTTGCGTGCCGAAACACTGGAATTTACGGCGCTGATTGTACAGTGCTGCTTAAAGATGGAAAAAGTGGTGGAGGAATTTCGCAATTTCAAAAAATCGAAAGTCATCAGCGACATGATTATTGAGGTGAACACGCTTGAGAGCGAGGGTGACAGGCTGCATGCGACGGCACTGCATCGGCTTTTTACGGAAGAAACCGACACCAAAACGCTGCTTGTGTGGATGACTTTGTTTGAAGCGCTTGAAGAATGCCTCGATGCCAGCGAAAACGTGGCGGATGTCATCGAAAGCGTCATCATGAAAAACACATAATCGAAACCTCGTATCACGCAAAAAGGAGCAATGCCGCGGCATTGCTCCTTTTTTATGTGTGTTTTTTATGTTGCATTTTGCGGTATTGCAGCGCTGAGAGGGAAGTTGCCTTTTTAAAGGAACGCCCAAAATAATTGATGTCGTGAAAGCCGCATTGGTCAGCTACCATGGCGATGGGCAGGTCGGTGTCCACAAGATACGATTTTGCAAGTTCGATTTTTTTGTTGCGAATATATTGTCCGACGCTGACACCGAAATTTTCGGTGAACAGATGCGACAAATAATATTTGTTGACAAAACATTGTGACGCCACATCTTCAAGACTGATATCGTTCAAAAAGTTTTTGTCGATATAGGGCAGAATTTTATTTAAAATATTATCCTTGTTTATCAATTCGACGTTGCGCTGCGTTTTATTCAAAATGCGAAAAATGTACATCAGCAGTGCGCGTCCGGCATCCTTGGCAATTTCAACATAAAATTCATCTTTGCCGGATATCTCGTTTTTAATGATGGCAAAAAGTGCCGACAGCGTTTGCATGGTGGCACCTGATTTGAAAATAGCGCCTGAATGAGGCGGCAAAATACAGTTGAGCGGCAGATTTTTGAGCTGAATGGTATCGAATGCGATAAAGCTTGCCTCCATGGGTGATTGCGTGCTGCTTTGCTCAAAATGGTGCACGCCGGCGTCGTAAATCACAAGATCGCCTTTTGTGACAGCATACTCTTTTTCATTCAGCACCACCGTGCCGCTGCCGTCGGTAATCAGCAAAATTTCGAGAAAACTGTGCGAATGCGCGCTGTCTTTCCAGTCCTGTGCCTTGGTGAGCAGGCCGGAATACAGCAGCGTCGGCTTGATATCCACAAACGATTTTCGGTCGATGGTGTAGTGGGTACGCTCGGGGCTATCATTTCGATGAATGGACGTAGTTTCGTGCATATGGACACACCTCTCGCATTTTAGATAAATGAAACTCAAACATTTTGGTGAAATTGTAAAGTTTTTTCGTTGATAAAAGAGATAAAATATGAAAATAGCACAAAGTTGTTATTTATTTCAACAATGCAGTACACACACAGGTCGATTTTTGTGGTATACTGTGATTATCAAAGCACGGATTGACGCAAAAGATATGGTGGGCAGATTACACTATTTGACGAAAGACGTCAACTTGCACAATATTGCAGCGAACCAATATGCGGGCATCGACAGATTTCATCACGATTATATTAATGATAACAAAATTGAACATAATGCGCAAGTCGTCAATGACAAATTAAGCACAAAAACACCTTTCTTGCAGCAACCCATTAAATTCTGCGGCTATGATGCCGGCACAAAACCGTTACACCGATTGTTTCCATCGGCGGTGCACGGTGGAATGACACAAACGCAGACGATATAATTAGCAAAAGCCTCGTATGCGAAGGCTGAGCAAGCACACAAATGGTGACATTTTGGGTTGTCGAACAGGTACGCGAACGTTCTATAACCTTCCTATCCGTGGGCAGAGATTGCAGAATATCTACCCACGGATTTGAGGGTCGTTTTTATGGAAAAGTTTCAATTTAAAGGAGTAAAATATGGATATTCAAACCATCAAAGAGCAAATTTGTGATGTATGCGGTAAAATGTGGCAGCTTGGTTGGGTGGCCGCCAATGATGGCAACGTTTCCGCAAAATTAGAGGACGGCACGTTTCTCGTGACCCCGACCGGCATCAGCAAAAGCTTCATCACACCGGACAAACTGCTGCGCATCAACAGCAAATGTGAAATTTTAGAGGGCGCCGAAGGTTATCGTCCATCAAGCGAGATAAAAATGCATCTGCGCTGCTATGAAAAACGCGAAGATGTATTTTCCGTCATTCACGCGCATCCGCCCGGCGCAACCGGATTTGCCGTGGCACACAAATCAATGGATATGTACAATATGATTGAAGACGTCGCCGTCATCGGCGCTGTGCCGCTCACACCGTATGGCACGCCGTCTACCACAGAAGTGCCCGATTCCATTGAGCCGTATCTTGAAGATCACGACGTGATGCTGCTTGAAAATCATGGTGCACTCGCCGTCGGCTCAGACGTGTTTACCGCTTTTTACCGTATGGAAAGTCTTGAACTGTGGGCAAAAATCACCATCAACGCAGTAATTCTCGGCGGAAGCCATGATATTTCGAAAGAGAATATTGACAAGCTTATCAATCTGCGCTCATACTACAAAGTAACAGGCAGACATCCGGGCTATAAAAAATTTGGAAACGGCCTATAAAAAAGCAAACAGGAGGCAGCGTTATGTTGAAAAATATTCCTTCTATTTTATCGCCGGCGCTTCTTAAAGTGCTCGACGAAATGGGACATGGGGACGAAATCGTTCTTGGCGACGGTAATTTTCCGGCGGAAAGCATGGAAAAAAATGCGATTGTTATTCGCGCAGACGGACACGGTGTGTGTGCGATGCTCGATGCGATTTTGCAAGTGATGCCGCTTGACCAATACACCGCAAAACCTGTGGCATTGATGGAAGTGGTGCCGGGTGACGACTGTAAACCGACCATTGGGGAGGATTATAAACGTCTGCTCGCAAAACACGACCCCGACCACAGCGCCATTGAGATGATGGAGCGCTTTGCGTTTTATGAACGCGCCAAAAAAGCGTATGCCGTTGTCGCAACGGGTGAAACAGAAATTTACGCCAATATGTTGCTGAAAAAGGGTGTCGTACAATGAACAATTATACCGTATTGGCGTTTGATTTCGGGGCATCTAGCGGCAGAGGCATCAAGGCGTTTTTTGAAAACGGCACACTGCGCTATGAAGAGGTGCACCGTTTTGAAAACAATCCCATCGAAAAAGACGGCACCTTGCACTGGGACATTGAAACACTGTTTCACGAAGTGCTTGTCGGCATCGAAAAGGCGGGTACGTTCGACAGCATCGGCTTTGACACATGGGGCGTCGACTTTGGCTTATTAGATGCAGACGGCAAGCTGATTGACACACCGGTGCACTACCGCGACATCCGCACGACAGGCGTGCCGGAGGCATTCTGCAAAGCGTATGGGGCGGAAAAATTATATCAAAAAACCGGCAGCCAAATTATGAATATCAACACATTGTTTCAGCTGATTGCTTTGCAAAAACAGCATCCGGAGCAGCTGCAAAAGGCCAAGACATTGCTTTTTATGCCGGATTTGTTTGCATATCAGCTCACGGGAAAGGCAAGCTGTGAAGCGACGATTGCATCCACAGGTCAAATACTAAATCCGCAAACGCGCGTTTGGAACAAAGATGTTTTGCAAGCGGCAGGGCTGTCGCCAGAACTGTTTTTGCCGGTGATTTCGACCGGAACAGTGACTGGAACATGGAACGGCATCAAAGTAATTGCCGTGGCCGGACACGATACACAGTGTGCCGTAGCGGCAGTGCCAACACATGCAAGCGATGCTGCGTTTCTTTCGTGCGGAACATGGAGCTTGCTCGGCACAGAGCTGGATGCACCGATTTTGACAGAAGAAAGCCGTAAACTTGCGCTGTCAAATGAAATTGGCGCAAACGGCAAAATAAATTATCTGAAAAATATCATCGGCTTATGGTTGATTCAAGAGAGCCGCCGTGAATGGAAACGTCAGGGGACATCATATACCTATGCCGATTTAGAGCGTGAAGCACTTGGCGCAAAGGCATTTCAGTGTTTTATCGACCCAGACGACCCCTCGTTCGGTGTGCCGGGAAATTTGCCTGCTCGCGTGCGCGAATACTGTGAAAAAACAGGCCAATTTGTGCCGGAAACAGTGGGCGAAGTGATGCGCTGCATCTATGAAAGTTTGGCGATGAAATATCGCTTTGCAATCGAGCAGCTTGAAACCATTACCGGGAAAAAATTTGCAAAACTGCACATTTTAGGCGGCGGTGCAAAAGACAGATTGCTGTGCCAAATGACGGCAAACAGTTGTGATATTCCGGTGACGGCAGGGCCTGTGGAAGCGACGGCACTCGGCAATATCATCATACAGCTTGTGGCACTCGGCGCACTCAAAGACATTGACGCCGGCCGTGAACTCATGCTGCAAAACGAAAAACTGCTCACCTATGAACCAACCACAGCGTCCGTATGGGCAGAAGCCTATCAAACTTATCGAAAGTTGTTAAATTGATTATTTATTTACAATATCATAACATAGGAGGAATTGAACATGTTATATCCGAA
>JAVXRV010000040.1:2704-3016 GCA_036643515.1 Ruthenibacterium sp. | reverse complement strand
AAGCCTATCAAACGTATCGAAAGCTGTTAAACTAATTACCTATTTACAATATCATAAACATAGGAGGAACTAAAAATGTTATATCCGAAAATCGGCATTCGCCCCACCATCGATGGACGTTGGGGTGGCGTGCGCGAATCTCTTGAAAAGCAAACCATGGGTATGGCACACAATGCCGCAGAACTCATCAGTAAAACACTCCGCTATCCGGACGGCACACCCGTGCAGTGTGTGATTTCTAACACCACCATTGGCGGCGGTGCGGAAGCTGCCGCCTGTGCAGACCAGTTTGCCGCTGAAAATGTTGTGGCA
>JAVXRV010000040.1:0-2694 GCA_036643515.1 Ruthenibacterium sp. | reverse complement strand
AACGGCGCCCCGGTTGAATGCGTTATTGCGGAAACCTGTATTGCCGGGATGGCCGAGTCTGCAGCCTGTGAAGCGTTATTCAGCAGCCAGAACGTCGGCCTGACCATTACCGTCACGCCGTGTTGGTGCTATGGCACCGAAACCTTTGACATGGATCCGAAAACCATCAAAGCCGTTTGGGGTTTCAATGGCACCGAGCGTCCGGGCGCAGTGTATCTCGCCGCCGTTTTGGCAGCACACGCACAGCGCGGCATTCCGGCATTCTCCATTTATGGTCATGACGTACAGGACGCAAACGATACATCTGTTCCTGCCGATGTCAGCGAAAAAATTCTGCGTTTTGCACGCAGCGCCGTTGCGGTAGGCTGGATGAAAAACAAATCGTATGTCAATCTCGGCGGTGTCTCTATGGGCATTGCGGGCAGCTATTGTAACGCAGAATTATTCCAGAAATATTTTGGCATGCGTGCAGAATGGGTCGATATGACGGAAATTGTACGCCGTATCACGCTTGAAATTTACGACAAAACCGAATATGAAAAAGCACTCGCATGGGTCAAAACCAACTGCAAAGAAGGGCTTGACTGCAACGCCGGCAAAGACCTGCCGGAAATTATCCTCAAATCCAAAGTGGTTCCCGCAGACAGAGATTGGGAATTCATCACCAAGATGACGATGGTCATGCGCGATATTCTTTATGGCAATCCGAAACTGGCCGCGATGGGCTGGCATGAGGAATCGCTTGGCAAGAACGCGTTGGCCGGCGGCTTCCAAGGACAGAGAAACTGGACAGACTGGCTGCCGAATGCCGACTTTACCGAGGCGATTATGGCTTCGACCTTTGACTGGAACGGCGCAAAAATGCCAACACCGTTTGCCACCGAAAATGATACATTGAACGGCGTTTCCATGATGCTTGGCACGCTTGTCAGCAACACCGCACCGTGTTTCCATGACGTGCGTACCTACTGGAGTCCCGAAGCTTGCAAACGTGTCACCGGCTTTGAGCCGACAGGACATGGCAAAAACGGCTTTATCCACCTGATTAACTCGGGCGCAACTGCGCTTGATTGCTGCGGCGCTTCCAAAAACGAAAAGGGCGAAGGCTGCATGAAACCGTGGTGGGACATGAAAGAAGCAGACATCAAAGCCTGCACCGACGCAACCGACTGGCGCCGTGCCAACTATGAATATTTCCGCGGCGGCGGCTTCTCAAGCCACTTCAAAACCGAAGCCGAAATGCCCGTCACCATGATTCGTGTTAACGTTGTGGACGGCATTGGCCCAATGATTCAAATTGCCGAGGGTTACACGGTCACTTTGCCGGACAATGTGCACAAAACCATTGACGAGCGCACCGACCGTACATGGCCGACCACATGGTTTGCACCAACGCTCACAGGCCATGGCGCATTCACCGATGTGTACAGCGTGATGGCAAACTGGGGCGCAAACCACGGTGTCACCGTATACGGCCACGTCGGTGCCGATTTGATTACGCTCGCTTCTATGTTGCGTATTCCTGTGGCAATGCACAACGTTGCACCGGAAAAAGTATACCGTCCGCATGCATGGGCAGCATTCGGCGCAGAAGATTTGCAAGCAGCAGATTACAAAGCATGCGCAACATATGGACCGATTTACAAATAAAAAACAAAAAAATTATTAGGAGGAAAATTTCTTATGGCTAACCGTATTGTTTTAAATGGCATTTCCTATCATGGCAAGGGCGCTATCGGCTCAATTGTGGAGGAAGTAAACGGACGCGGCTTCAAAAAGGCGTTTGTCTGCACCGATCCGGACTTGCTCAAATTCGGCGTGACCAAAAAGGTGACGGATTTGCTTGACGCAAGCCATCTCGACTATGAAATTTACAGCAAAATCAAAGCCAATCCCACCATTGAAAATGTGCAAACCGGTGTGGCCGCATTTAAAGCGAGCGGTGCGGATTATATCATCTCCATCGGCGGCGGCTCTGCCATGGATACCGCAAAAGCAATCGGCATCATCATCAACAACCCCGAATTTGCTGATGTGCGCAGCCTTGAGGGCGTTGCCCCCACCAAAAACAAAGGCGTATTTACCATTGCAGTGCCGACCACTGCCGGCACCGCCGCCGAAGTAACCATCAACTATGTCATCACAGACGTTGAAAAACGCCGCAAATTCGTTTGCGTTGACGTGCACGACATCCCCGAAATTGCTGTCATCGACCCCGACATGATGGCCTCGATGCCGAAAGGCCTCACAGCTGCAACCGGTATGGATGCTTTGACACACGCCATTGAAGGCTATATCACCAAAGGCGCATGGGATATGACAGATATGTTCCACTTGCAAGCCATTGAAATGATTGCAAAATATCTGCGTGGCGCTGTTGACAACACAGACGAAGGCCGCACAGGCATGGCACTTGCACAGTACATTGCCGGCATGGGCTTCTCAAACGTCGGCCTTGGCGCGGTGCACAGTATGGCACATTGCCTTGGCGCTGTGTATGACACACCGCACGGTGTTGCCAATGCCATTTTACTGCCGACCGTGATGGAATACAATGCGGACGTGACCGGCGAGAAATATAAAAACATTGCCATTGCAATGGGCGTTGAAAACGTGGAATCCATGACACAGGACGAATATCGCAAGGCCGCCGTGGATGCAGTGAAAAAGCTTGCCAAAGATGTGGGCATTCCG
>JAVXRV010000039.1:0-16339 GCA_036643515.1 Ruthenibacterium sp. | reverse complement strand
GTTGCCGCGCGTACCGTTATAGCAGAGCATCAGCGGCACGGCAAAAATATTCATCCACTCATACACCTCGGTAAACAGCATCGGGAACGTCAGTTCCGGCATCAAGACAAGCGGCAGCACCGCATTGACCAAAAGCGAGCTGAGTACATACCCGATTGTCTGTGCTTTGCGGTGGTTGCGCAAAAGATACAGCAGAATCCCCTGCAAAATAACAATCGTTCCACCATCTATAATGCTTGTGTGTAGCGGCAAAACAGAAAATTGCAACACCGCCACCAAAAAGCCCGCCGCCGGCACTGCGCTCAAAAGTGCAAATGCCAAATACGGCAGCGCAAGCGGCAGCACAATCGCCGCAATGCCGCGTATCCACTGCTTTTGTGCGCACCAATCAATGCCCTGAAAAATCACAAGCAATATCACAAACGTGGCAAGCATTTGATTGCGCGGATAAAAACCGTCCGGCCGCGCAAAGCCAAAATAAGTGCATACAAACTGAAAAAGCCCCATCCCGATGGCGATGGCATAAATGCCGCAAAAATAACGTTTGCGGTCATGCGTATGCGTAAAGCCCTCAATGAGGCAGAACAAAAACAGCGGCGCCGAAATCCGCCCGAGCATCGAAAACCAGACGGGTATCACACCCGTAAATTCGAAAAAATAGTGAATATGGTCGAAAATCATCAGCGCCATTGCAATGTATTTTAACCCGAACCCTGAAATGCCTTTTGTTTGCTGTTTCATTTTTATCTACTCCTCTTGTGTTTTTGAACTACAAGCAGAAGTATAAAAGACAAATATCAGAAAATCATAAGGATTTTTATTTTTATTGCAAAGCTTCGCCCCACGCGGCGGCGAGGCGGTCCATATCCCATGCGGCGTTGGCGGGACTGGTGCTGGGCACTTTCACGGCAGGCGGCGCGTCCACAATATACTCATTGTATAAGCTATACGCTTTTGAGCCATTGCACAATACTTTACGTATTGGAAATTGTTTGCACAGTGCGGCAATGTCGTTTGGCACGGCGTCTTTGATAGACACATCGGCCGCGCCCGTGATGGTGCAGCTTTCGAGCGTATCCCACAGCGCCAAATTGTGTTCGGTGATAAGCGCGGTTTTTTCGACAATGGTTTCGGGCACAGGCGCATTTAACAAACGTGCCAAAAGTGGCCAAAAACGGTTTTGCGGATGGCCGTAATAAAAACCCTCCTCGCGGCTTTTAGGGCTTGGCCATGTGCCGACAATGAGGATTTGTGCAGTGGGCGAGCAGATTGGTTCAAAGGACATAATTTCTCCTTTTCGTATTATATCAGCGTAATATTACAGAATGTATTGTTCGACAATTTGCGCCACGCCATCTTCGAGGGCGGGCGGCGCCACAACGGAGGCTGTTTTTTGCAAACTTTCGGCGCCGTTTTGCATCGCGACAGAAAAACCGGCGGCGGCAAGCAGTTCGGCGTCATTGGCGCCGTCGCCAAAAGCGGCCGTGTTTTGCCAGTCGATGCCGAGTTTTTGCAGCACGGCGTCCACCGCAACGGCTTTGTGACAGTCGCCGCGCAAAATATCATAGCGATTGCGCCCAAATGGCACAAAACGCAGGTTGAGGTATCCGTATTTTGCTGTAAAGCGCTGCGCCTTGTCATCGTCCAAAATGCCGGTGGCCGCAAACGGCATGCCTTTTTGGTGGCGCATTTGGTTTTCGCCGTCGTGCAAAAACGGAGCGGCCTCCTCTAAAGCGGCATACATCTCCACAAACCGCACATGCTCCACATACGCATAGTAACCGTCGTTAAAAATAAAGCTGAGCGGCAGATTGTCGTCCTCAAAAAAGTCGACAAGTGCATACATTTCTTCGGTTAAAAAGCACGTTTGGGCGATTGTTTTTTCATTTGCGTTCGCCGTCCATGCACCGTTGGCACAGACATAATAATCGGCCTTGATGCCGCCGAGCGCCGTTTTTGCGTTGAACAGCGCACGACCTGTGGCAATGATTACCACCACGCCCGCC
The DNA here is from genome assembly GCA_036643515.1 of Ruthenibacterium sp. GTDB lineage: Bacteria > Bacillota > Clostridia > Oscillospirales > Ruminococcaceae > Ruthenibacterium. The sequence continues at coordinate 14,333 of JAVXRV010000039.1, read as the reverse complement.
GTGCGCAAATCCGCCAGCGCTTTCATGGTTTTATCCGATGGTACGTCAAGTTCATGCGGAAGCAATGTGCCGTCGATGTCAAAAATAGCCGCTTTAATCTCCAAATGTTTTTCCTCTTTTTCTGTATTTGTAAAGCAATTTTAACACGGCAACCGCGCAATTACAAGCCGTGCAAAAAAGCCGAAACGCTTTCCTTTCGGGGCGGCGTTTCGGCTTTCGGTTCTCGATGAAAATTATTTGGTTTGCACGCCGCCGATGAAAATATGCTCGGCCGCAAGGTCTTTGTTTAATACGAGCACGTCGGCGCGTTTGCCCTCGGTGATGCTGCCAAGCGTGTCCAATAGGCCGGCACAGCGTGCGGGGTTGATGGTGGCGGCACGCAGGGCGCTTTCAAGCGGCACGCCGAAGCTGACCGCGTGACGGAAGCAGTCGGCAAGGCAGGTTGCACTGCCGGCAATCGTGCCATCTTCCAGTGTCGCTTTGCCGTCGGTCATAAACACTTTTTGGCCGCCGAGCGAATATTCGCCGTTGGGCATACCGCAGGCACGCATGGAATCGCTGATGAGGCAAACACGCGTGTCACCGAACATTTTAAACACCGTGCGCACGATGGCCGGATGCAGATGAATGCCGTCGGAAATCATTTCCACTTCGCGGGCATCGTCCACAGCCGCACCCACAACGCCGGGGTCGCGATGGTTGAGCGGCGGCATGGCATTGAACAGATGGGTCACATGTGTTGCACCGGCGGCAAAACCGGCTTTGGCTTCGTCAAAATTTGCGCAGGTATGTGCAATTGACACCACACATTTTTTGCTTGCCTCTTTTATAAACGGCACAGAGCCGGACAGTTCCGGCGCGATGTCAAGCAGCTTGATGCGTCCGCCGGAAATTTCAAACAGACGGTTGAACATGTCAATGTCGGGGTCGACAATATATTTTTCGGCCTGTGCGCCTTTTTTGGCGCGATTGAAGAACGGGCCCTCCATATTGATGCCGCGCAACACTGCGCCGCCGCTCTCCTTGTCAAAATAAGGCTTGGCATTGTCGAAAATGCCGGTTAAAATTTCTTCGTTGAATGCCATGGTCGTGCCAAAAAACGACGTCACGCCCATGCTGCCGAGATATTCGGACATCACTTCAATGTCCGTGGGGTTGCCGTCGCAAAAATCCGACCCTTTTGCGCCGTGAATATGAATATCGACAAAGCCCGGTGTCACATATTTGTCACTCGCATCAAGCACATTTTCGCCGTTGAGCGTGCCCGCGGGGGCAACTTTTGTAATTTTACCGTCGGCAATTTCGATATCTGCATGTTCGAACGTTGCATTTTCCGTGAAAATAAGACCGTTTTTTAGAATCATTTTGAAAATCTCCTTTAAATTTGTAAAATTATATGTCATAATTACCTTATCATGTCTTTATTATACAATAAATAAATTATTTTTGGGAAAAGAATTTCAAAAAATGTGATTTTGTGCTAATATTTGAGTTAATAGAAACTTTAAAGAAATATGAGATGGATGCAGGAGGGCAAAAAAATGATGAACCTACAAGGAATTGGTACTTCGGCAGGCATTGCAGACGGACCGCTTTATTTGTACCATACCCAGCAGCGCAAACCGCAAAAGCACATCGTTGCTGACCCTGCTGCCGAAATTTTGCTTGCGGATGCGGCGCTTGCCAAGGCAAAAGAAGAACTGTCGGCCATGCATATGGAGGCCACCGCGCGCGGCATTTCCGAGGAGGACGCCGATATTTTTGACATTCAAGCGATGATGTTGTCGGACGCGGATTTTTTGGCGGCGGTGCACTCCACCATTCAAAATGCCGCGCTGTGTGCGGAATATGCCATCCACACCACAGGCGAGGCGTTTGCGGCACAGCTTCGCACGCTTGATGACCCATTTATGCGTGCCCGCGCGGACGATGTGCTCGACGCGGCGCACCGTGTGCAGAATATTTTAACGAATCAGCACGAAACCGTGCTGCACACCTCGGGTGCACGCGTGGTGCTTGCGGCCGAAACTTTGCTGCCAAGTCAAGCCGTACAGCTTGACCGCAATAAAATTTGCGCCTATCTCACGCGGGAGGGCGGGCCAAGCAGCCACGCCTCCATCTTGGCACGCAGCCTTGGCATTCCGGCCGTCACCGCACTCGGCGAAGATTTTGACGCTCTGCAAGACGGAGCGCGCACCATGGTGGACGGCGAAACCGGCGCGATCGTGCAAAACCCCGATACACAAACTATCACAAAATTTGCGCAAAAAATGCTGCAAATCGTCAAAGAAGAACGTGCGTTGCAATCGCTCAAGGGTCTGCCCGCCACCACGCAAAGCGGCGTGCACATCACGCTTTCGGCCAACATTGCCCTGCCGGACGAGGCGCGCATTGCGCTTGCGCATGATGCGGAGGGCATCGGCCTGTTTCGCAGCGAACTTTTGTATCTGGACGCAAACGGTTTTCCCGAGGAGGACACACTTTATCTTGCCTACAAAACGGCGTTGCTTGCCATGAAAGGGCGCCGCGTGCTTGTGCGCACGCTCGACATTGCCGAGGATAAAAAAGTGTTTTATCCCGATTTACCGGCAGAAACAAATCCGGCGCTCGGCGCTCGGTCAATTCCGCTCAGCCTCGCGCGGCCCGAAATTTTAAAGACACAGTTGCGTGCGCTCTTGCGCGCGTCGGCATATGGCAATCTTGGTATTGTGCTGCCGATGGTGGTGTGTGCGGAAGAACTGCGCACAGTGCGCACACTGCTGCATGAAGTGCGTGCCGCGCTCGCCGCTGAGGGCACCGTGATGGGCGAATCCGTTTTGCTCGGCGCCTTGATTGAAACACCCGCCGCCGCCATGATTGCCGATATTTTGGCGAAAGACGCAGATTTTCTCTCCATCGGGACAAACGATTTAACGCAGTATATGCTTGCAATTGACCGACACGGCACGCCGAGCGTCACAGGTTTTGACCAAAAAAACCCCGCTGTTTTGCGCATGATTGCACAGGTGGCGGGCGCGGCAAAGGCGGCGCGAATTCCACTGAGCATCTGCGGAGAATGTGCGTCGGACGTCACGTTGGCGGGCTTTTTTGCTGGCATCGGCGTGAGCGAATTGTCCATGGCACCCGACAGTATTTTAAAGATGAAAAAAGCGATTCGCGCTTTGACAAGCGCCAATTGCCGCGCGGCGCTCACCGACGCATTGCAGCTGAGTGTAGCACCGCTTTTTGAGCAGATGGATGAGGAGGACGCACGATGAAAAACGAACTCGATGACTTGCTCAATTCCGTTTTTGGCAAAAGCCGCACGCTCGGCCCGCAGAATTTTCACACAGATACCACGCCCACTTTGACGCTGTCCGGTGCAGAACTGGCGAAAGAGACGGTGAAATCCGCCGCAAAAAAGCAAGACCCCATCGCCGCTGCCGCCGCCAAAACACCGGCGCATAAAAACGACGACGCGCCCACCATGAGCATGGACACCTTGCAAAAAGCCGTGCCGGAAATGAGCCGCGCACTCGACGCACGCATTGCGCAGCAGCGACAGGAAATTGACGCACTGAACCGCACGGCACTTGCGGATATCGAGCGCATCGGACGCGAAGTAAAATCGCCGTCTGTGCAAAATCTTGCCGTACAGACGCAAAATATTGAAGATGGCAAACCACCGTTTTGCGGTGTTGGCATCGAAGGTTTTGCAGGGCTTTTGGAAACGCTGCAAAAAACGGTGTTCGGGCAGGACGCCTATCTGCAAAAACTGGTGATTGCGCTCAAACGTCCCTATATTATGGGGCACATCGGCGAGGGCGCACGCAACAGCATTTTGCTCACCGGCCACGCGTGCACCGGCAAACATTTGAGCCTTGTCAATGCGGCTGCGGCGCTCAAAACCGCCGGCGTCATCGCCACCGACACGATTGCATGGGTGGATCTTGCGCTTTATCCCACGCCCGCCGAGGAAAAATTATTTTTACAAGACCTTTATATGGCGCTTGCGGGCGATGCTGAAATTGTGGCGTTTGCCCATTATGAAAGCTGCCACAGCGGCTTTTTGACGGCGCTTGCCAATTTGGTGCAGCGCGGAAAAAGCCCGCTTGCAAACCGCTATGTACTGCAAAACGGTCGTCTGGTTGACGCGGGCACGGCGCTTGTGTCCGACGCGGTCAGCGCCTTGACACCGCGCGGAAAATATCTTGTTTTTGTGACGACACGGCCGCTGGAAAAATTGGCCGACGTCTTTGGTGCGCCCTTTGTGAGTGCGCTTGGCGACGTGTGCGAAACGGCTGCATTGTCCCCGACAGCGCTCTGCAAAATTGCGGCGACAGAATATACAAAAATGGCGCAAAATGCGCAAAAAACGCTCGATTTCACGCTCAAAAGCGATGATGCCGTCAACGCGCTCGCCGTGGCGGCTTGCGGTGCAGACCAAAGCGCCGCCGGCATTTTACAATTTTGGAAAGACTGCTATAAGGCGCTTGCACAATATAAATTAGAGCACGAGGCTTGCGCTGCCAAAACGGTGTCACTGCATGCAAAAAGCGGCCGCATTTATGCCGATTTCGGCGAAGAATCGGTTGATTTGTTCCTGCTTTTGCCGCAAAATTACACCGGTGCTTTGGCCGAAGTGAAGGCCGAAATAAGCGAGATTGTCGGATTGACCGAAATCAAAGCCTATATTCTAAGCCTTGAAAACAACTACAAAATTCAGGCGCGGCGCAAGGCCGAGGGACTGAAAAACGCACCGGTTTCCATGCATATGATTTTCACCGGCAACCCCGGCACCGGCAAAACCACCATCGCGCGGCTCGTGAGCAAATATCTCAAAGCCATCGGTGTTTTGTCGGGCGGGCAGCTTGTGGAAGTGACCCGTGCCGACCTTGTGGGCAAATATGTGGGACACACCGCGCCGCTGACAACGCAGGTGCTGAAAAGTGCCATTGGCGGCGTATTATTCATCGATGAAGCGTATAGTTTGTACCGTGGGCAAGACGATGCTTTCGGCCTTGAATGCATTGACACGCTCGTGAAAGGCATGGAGGACAACCGCGACAATTTGCTCGTGATTTTGGCCGGATATTCCAAAGAAATGGCCGTGTTTTTAACCGCCAACAGCGGCCTCAAAAGCCGTTTTCCGAATATCATCGAGTTCCCCGATTACACGGGCGCCGAGCTGCTTGCCATCTTGAAATTGCAGGCAAAAGGCAAAGGCTATGCGCTTGACGCGTCGTGCGATGCCGTGCTGCTGCCGTATTTCAACGCGGTACAGCTTGCCCGCGCACGCGATGCCGGCAACGGACGGCTCGCACGCAACAAACTTGAAGAAGCCATTTTAAACCAGTCAAAACGCTTGCTGACGCAAGAAAAAGCTGATTTATCGCTGCTTTTGCCCGAGGATTTCAAGCTCGACGACGTGAACGGATAAGCAAAAGGGATTGCAGCAAACGCGCTGCAATCCCTTATTTTTTCGTCTTTTTCTTTGGAAACGGTGTGATTTCTTCCAAAATCGTCACAATTTCGCGGCTGCAATCGGCATCGTCGATGTCGAGAATAAAATGTTCTTTTGCGCCCTCGTATGGCACGCCGCACGGCGCATCTTGCATTTTTTCGGCAATTCGCGCCAGTTTTTTGACGTAAACGGTGTTGTCACACACCAAAAGAACCGGTTTGTCATTGACGTAGACCATATATTCCCCGAACATTTTACGAAAACGCACGGCGCCCGTCCCGACAATCTGCTCACAGACATAGGTGATAAAATCAAGTGTTGTCGCCATCATACTCCTCCAAAAATAAGTGATTGACGCCGTTTTTACTGTAACCCGGCATCATGTTGAGGTTGACATTGTGCAAACTGCGAAACAAATTGACGTCCGCCTGCGCATTGCTTTTGCGCAGGGTCGCAATGAGCGCTTTTGTTTCCGCGCGTGCGCCGCTGTTTTGCAAATCGGTTTTCCGCTCGGTAAACCGGCAGGCGCACTGTAAAAACTCAAGAGAATTATAACGTTTCCACGCCAAAATATCAGATTCACGCACAAGATACAGCGGGCGAATCAGCTCCATACCCGCATAATTTGTGCTGTGCAATTTGGGCATCATGGTTTTCACTTCCGCACCCCAAAGCATGCTCATGAGCGCGGTTTCAATCACGTCGTCAAAATGATGGCCGAGCGCGATTTTGTTGCAGCCGAGGCTCTGCGCATTTTTATAGAGATGCCCACGGCGCATCCGCGCGCACAAATAGCACGGTGAGCGCTCAATATTCACCACCGTATCGAAAATATCCGTTTCAAAAATTGTGAGCGGAATGCCCATTTTTGCGGCATTTTGTTCGATGAGCGCACGGTTTTCGGCGCGATAACCCGGATCCATGCACAAAAAAGCAAGTTCAAACGGTACATCGGAATGTTTTTGCAATTGCTGCATACATTTCGCAAGCAAAAAGCTGTCTTTTCCGCCGGACACGCAAACGGCGATTTTGTCACCTGCTTGAATCAGCTGATAGTCTTTGCACGCGCCGATAAAGCGATGCCAAATCGGTTTTTGGTACTTTTTAATGATGCTACGCTCGATTAAAATTTGTGTATTCTGCGTGCTCATGCGTGAAGCTCCAGTGTTTCCAAAACAGCGCCGTCCAGATTTTTCGTTGTAAATATGCCATTTTCGTATGTCATATAACTGTGAATGCCGTCGCCTTTCGGCAGAGAAACACTGCCGGGATTCAAAAAGAAATAGTCCCCGCGGTCGGCCATCACACGCAAATGCGTGTGCCCATGCAACAAAATGTCACCGCGATGCAGCGGCGGCAAATTTTCTTCGTTGCACAAGTGCCCGTGTGTGGCGTACGCCATGTGACCGTCAAGCCAGAGCGTGCAATAATCGGCCATGATGGGAAATTCGAGCACCATTTGGTCGACTTCGGCATCGCAATTGCCGCGCACACAGAGAATTTCCGTCTGTAATTCGTTCAAAATGGCAATCACTTCTTTGGGCGCATAGCCTTCGGGCAAGTCGTTGCGCGGGCCATGATAGAGCAAATCGCCGAGCAGCAGCAGTTTATCCGCCTGTTCTTTTTGATAAATTTCGCGCACAGCCTCCGCATATTTGGCCGAGCCGTGCAAATCGCTTGCAATCATCAATTTCATAAAAAAACTCCTATATTTTAATATGCATCCATTTTCCGCCGCGAAAACGCATCATCGACAGGAAAAACCGCATAAACTGGTCAAGTGCGAGGCCAATCCACGCACCGGTTAAGCCGAGGCCGAGCGGATAGACAAACAGCCAACCCGCAAACGGCCGAATAAACGCCACGCTGATGAGCGACACAAGCGCCACATAGCGCGTGTCGCCCGCACCGCGCAATGCGCCGCTATAAATCACCTGCGACACTTGCAGCACCACAATCACTGCGACAAAGCGCATAATTTCTGCGCCGTAATCGAGGATTTGCGGCTCGCTTGAAAACAGCATAAACACGTCGCGCCCCACAGTGGCATAGGCAATGGCAAGCGTCAACGAGCACAAAAGGCCGATGCGCTGGCAAAATGCACCGTAGATTTTGGCGAGGTCGGCACGTTTTTCGCCGAGGCTTTGCCCCACAAGCGCCACGCTTGCCACCGAAAGACCGTCGCCGATGGAAAACGAAATGGTGATGACATTCATGCCGATTTGATGCGCCGCAAACGCCGCCGTGCCAAGCCGCGCCACCACCATGGCATACACGAGAAAGCCGAAGCGCAGAAAAATTTGTTCGGCAAACGACGCGGAGCCGATATTGGCGAGCGTCGCGAGTGTTTTTTTGTCAAAGCGCAATTTTGCGTCGTGATAAAGTAGGTATAAAAAGCCGTCTGTATGTGAAATAGAGAGAATACTCATGCCAAGTGCCACCACCGTGCCGGCCACTGTGGCAATGGCCGCGCCCGCAACGCCAAGTTTCGGAAAGCCGAAATTGCCGCCAATCAGCAGATAATTGAGCACGATATTCACGGCGTTGGACGCCAAATTGGTGCGCATGGCAATTTTGGTGTTGCCGACGCCGCGCTGTGCCGCATTGATAACCATGCTGAACACATTGAACACCATGCCCGCCGCTAAAATGCGAAAATAAATGGTGGCGGCTTCGTGCGTGTCGGCATTTGTGCCGGCAAGCCGAAGAATCGGCTCGGCAAAAATAAACGCCAATGCGGTGATGATGACCGTTAAAATGCCGGTGACGAGAAGTGCCTGCTGCAACACGCGGTTTGCGCCGTCGCGGTCTTGTTCGCCTTTGCGACGTGCCACCACCGCGCTGACGGCGATATTAAGCGAAAAAAATGCCGCCAAACAGATAAATTTTGGCTGACCCGTAAGGCCGACCGCCGCAATGGCATAGCTGCCAAGCGTGGACACCATGATGGTATCCACCACGCCGACCAGCGCCACCAAAAACGATTCGAGCATGCTCGGCCACGCCACGCGCAATGTGCGCTGTAATATCATTTTATCGGACGGAATTTCACCGAGCGGCGCACTGTTTTTGAGCGTATGCGCAGCGCTGAACAATTGCATAAATTTTACAGACAAAATATTTCACCTCATATTTCCCTTTTTATTGTACCACATTTTTGGTATAATTGCAGAAGAAAATATGATGCAAAGCAGGTGATTTTATGCCGAATGCTTTTACAATGAAAATTTATGAGGTGGTGCGGCAAATTCCGCGCGGCTGTGTGGCCTCTTACGGCCAAATTGCGATGCTCGCGGGCAATCCGCGCGGCGCACGCGGCGTTGGATTTGCACTGCACCGCAACCCTGAACCGGGTGTGATTCCGTGTCATCGCGTTGTTTTTAAAAACGGCAGCGTGTGCACAGGCTTTGCGTTCGGCGGGCCGGAAGTGCAAAAACAACTTTTAATAGACGAAGGTGTGACATTTTTAGAGGACGGGCGCGTGGACATGGCGCGCTGTCGGTGGCTGTGACATCCAAAAGGACCGCTTGACATTTGCCAAGCGGTCCTTTTGATGCGCGAATATTTTAAATTGCATCGAGCCCCTGCTGTAAATCGGCCAAAATATCGTCGATGTTTTCAAGGCCGACGGAAAGGCGAATCAAACCCGGTGTGATGCCGGCGGCAACGAGCTGCGCGTCGGTGAGCTGACGATGGGTGCTGCTGGCGGGATGCAACACGCAGGTGCAAATATCTGCGACATGCACAACATTGTTGGCGAGCGTCAAGCTATCCATAAATTTGACCGCAACCGCGCGGCCGCCTTTGACGGAGAACGAGATGACGCCGCTTGCGCCATTTGGCAGATATTTTTGCGCGAGCGCATGATATGGATTGTTCGGCAGTGTCGGGTAATTGACAAATTCAATTTTCTCGCTTTTCGCTAAAAATTCCGCCGCTTTTTCAGCGTTTTGACAGTGTCGTTCCATGCGTATGGCCAAGGTTTCAAGGCCTAAATTGAGATAAAACGCCGCTTGCGCACCCGGATACATGCCAAAATCGCGCATCAGCTGCACACGTGCCTTTGTGATGTAGGCCGCTTTGCCAAAATCTTTGGTATAGGTCACGCCGTGATAGCTTTCGTCGGGCGTGCACAGTTCTTCAAATTTTCCGTTTTCCCAGTTGAAATTGCCGCTATCCACCACAACGCCGCCCACTTGAATGGCGTGCCCATCCATATATTTGGTGGTGGAATGCACGATAATATCCGCGCCAAATTCAAACGGACGGCAAAGAATCGGCGTGGCAAACGTGTTGTCAACAATCAGCGGAACGCCATTTTTATGCGCGATATCGGCAAATTTTTCAATATCAAACACGTCAATCGCGGGGTTGGCAATGGTTTCGCCAAACACTGCTTTGGTGTTGGGTTTGAATGCTTTTTGAATGGTTTCAGCACTTGCGCCTGCGTCTACAAAGGTGCAGTCAATTCCAAATTTGCGCAGTGTGATGTTGAATAAATTGATGGTGCCGCCATACACCGTGCCGGTGCTGATGATGTGGTCGCCCGCTTTGGTGAGATTGAGCACCGACAGCATCGTCGCCGCCTGTCCGCTTGTGGTGCAAAGTGCGCCAATGCCGCCCTCAAGCGCCGCAATTTTTTCTTCCACTGCGGCCACCGTGGGGTTTGAAATGCGCGAATACATATGTCCTTCTGCCGATAAATCGAATAATTTTCCGATATGCTCGGTGGAATCATACGTATACGTAGTGCTTTGATAGATTGGAAGTGCTTTCGGCTCACCATTTTTCGGTTGATACCCTGCGTGCAGACATTTTGTTTCAATTTTCATCATGACTTCCCCTTATTATGAATATTTTTTGATGATTGTCTGCATGGCATCCCAGTTTGCCTCCATGTCTGCAACCAGTTTGAACTGTGTGCGTGCCCGCTCTAAATTTTGCAGCGGACGGCTGACTTTAAAATAGGTGTCGCCCTGTAAAAAGTCGGTCAAAAATCGCGTGCCGCATTCAAGCGTCATCAGCTTTGCGCCCCACGCAAGATATTTTTTTTCGGTGTCTGTGAGCACTGCGCCTGCGGCCTCAAGATAGCCTTTTGTATACGCTTCAAACAGCTCTAAACTGAAATGCACTTTCGTGAGATCCGGCTCGTCCTCTGCCGCTGTTGACGCGCCAAACCGGATGGAATCGCCATAGTCGTTGAGCGCAAGCCCCGGCATAATCGTGTCAAGGTCGATGACGCAAAGCCCCTTGCCCGTGGCCGCGTCAAAAAGAATGTTGTTGAGTTTGGTGTCGTTGTGCGTCACGCGCAGCGGCAGTTTGCCACTTTCGAGCATATCCATGAGAATCGGCGCGTCTTTGGCATGTGCTTTGACAAACGCAATTTCGGGTGCACACTGTGCGGCGCGATTTTTGACGTCGCGCGAGAGTGCTTTTTCAAAATCGGCAAAACGTTTCCGTGTATCGTGAAATTTTTCGATGGTTTCATTGAGCGTATCCGCCGGATAATCGCCGAGCGCACACAAAAATCCGCCGAAGCTTTTGCCGGAATTATAAAAATCGGCCGCGTTTGTGGCGCTTTCGATGCAGACGGAATCCGGGATATAATTGTAGCAGCGCCACGGACTGCCGGCGGCATCCTCGAAAAAGTGTTCGCCGGTTTTTGTTTTCAAATATGAGAGCGCTTCCCTGTCGGCATCGCCGCCACGTGCCAAAATTTGGCGGCGCAAATATTCCGTGACGCCGAAAATATTCTGCATGACGCCGCGCGGATTTTTAAACACCTCGGTGTTGATGCGCTGTATGACATAAGATAGCGTATCAACGCCATTTTTGCTCATATAAACCGCATACGTATCGTTGATATGTCCTGAGCCGAACGGCTTGACATAGCTTGCCGTTTCGCCCAGTTTAAACGCAAAAAGAGCGTCTTCCAGATGATTGTTGTCCACACCGTCGATGTGGCGGCGCGTGGAATAAACAATTTCGCCCGCCTCGGTGCGCGTGCAAGATTCAAGGTGACACCATGCTTTGATGGTGGCGTTTAAGTTGACGTGCACACCGTCCTCGAGCGTGTTGTCGTGGTCGACAAGGGCGGCGCTGTTGATGAGGCACGCCTTGCCAAGGATTGCCTTGGTATTGATGATGGCGCTTTGTAAAACCATCGTGCCTGCGCCAAGAATTGCGCTTTTGCTGACGATGGCCGTGGGGTGGCAGAGCGTCGGCACCGTGTAGCCGGCTTCCTCTAATTTTTGCGTCCACAAAAGGCGCAGTGCATTGTCGCCAAAGGCCGCAAGCGCATAGGGATAAGTATTTGAAAGCGACGTGTAATCAACACATTTTCCAACAACGTCCTCGTCATGCAGCGCGTCGTCCAAAAAAGAAATTGTGGCATATTCTCCGGTATCTGCGGCAACCTCGCCAATCATGCGGCCAAGGCCGCCTGCGCCTAAAATCAGCAGTTTCTTTTCCATGTAGAGTACTCCTTATTTTTTATTTACGGGCAAGTACAACGCCCGAATCTACCTTGGTTTGTGCGGGCAAAATATTGCCCGCTTTGACGATGGCGCCCGGCGCCAAATGGCAGCAAACACCGATTTTGCAGTCGTGGTCGATGAGCGCACCAATATTGACGATGCTGCCCGCGCCAACTTCGGTGCTGGTGTTGATGACAGCATGCGGCAGCACCACCACCCCCTGCCCGAGTGTGGCCGATGGACTGACAAACGCCGTGGGATGCACGAGCGTGGGCACTTTGTAACCCGCGTCGTCCAGTTCGCCAAGCCACGCAAAACGCAACGCATTATCGCCAAACGCGGGATACGCATAGGCAAAACCCTCGGTGAGGGACGGCCGGCGATATGCGCCGCAATGTGCCATTACATCGGCGGCATCGGTTTCTTTGTCGTCGAGAAAGGCGATTTGGTTGAACCAACCGAGCGTTTGCGCCAGTTCAAACACCGTGCGTCCATAGCCGCCAGCGCCCAAAATCAACAAGTTCTCCACTGTGTTCCCCCCATATTTTCAATTACTTTTAGTGTACCATAAATGAGCAAAAAAGAACAGATGTGGTTTAAATACCACCATTTTAGTATAATTACACAAGAAAGCCACCTACATACCTCAAAAGTTTGGAGGGCGATGCCTAATTTTTTCGCAAAAAAGGATTCACAATTTGCAAAAATTTGTTATACTTACATTATTGCAATTGAAACCGCAAGACAGTAGGAGAACAACAATGAACGAAAGTATTTTGGTTCTGGATCAAATCACAAAAAGTTTCGGCGATGTCCATGTTCTTGATGGCATCAGCCTTTCTATTGCACCGGGTGAGTTTATTACGCTGCTGGGTTCTTCCGGCTGCGGCAAAACCACCACGCTGCGCATTATTGCCGGCCTTGAAACACCCGACAGCGGCCGTGTCATTTTGGCCGACAAAGACGTAACCGACGCCGAGCCGAACAAACGCGACGTCAACACCGTGTTTCAAAATTATGCATTGTTTCCGCACATGACCGTGGCGGCGAACATCGCATACAGTTTAAAACTGAAAAAAACGGGCAAAGCAGAAATCGAAAAAAAAGTGCAGGAAATGCTCGCGCTTGTGCAACTGGAAGGCTTTGGCGAGCGTATGCCGGGCGAGCTTTCCGGCGGGCAGCGTCAGCGCGTGGCCATTGCGCGCGCACTGGTCAATCAGCCGCGCGTTCTTTTGCTGGACGAACCGCTTGGCGCACTGGATTTACAGCTGCGTCGCCAGATGCAAATTGAGCTGAAACGTCTGCAAAAACATCTTGGCATCACCTTTATTTATATCACGCATGACCAAGAAGAAGCGCTGAACATGTCTGACCGCATCGCCATCATGCGCGGCGGCTTGCTTGAACAAATCGGCACACCGGCCGAAGTATATGACCGGCCGAAAACCGCCTATGTGGCACAATTTGTCGGCAGCGCCAACATCGTGCGCGGCAAATGTATTGCGCAAACCGGCGAAACGCTTGCGGTGGAAGTGTGCGGCGGCACCGTGCCGGCCATTGCCATTGGGCAAACATTTGCCGCGGGCACGGCGATTACCCTTGCCGTGCGCAGTGAACATTTGCTGCTGTTCAAATGCGACAATCAAAACAAAGGCCTGTGTGCCACCGTCACCGAAAAAAGTTTTGCCGGCGGCATGCTGCGCATTGCGCTGAAACTGACCGACGGCACAGAGCTTGTTGCAAGCCGTCACGGCATTGACATCGACTATGAGTCGGGTGATTGTGTGTGTGTATCTTGGGACGCACAAAGCGCCGTTCCGGTTGATGTGGAGGTTGCGCCATGAAACAAAAGCGCAAAAAGAGCAGCCTGTGGCTGACTGTTGCGCCCCTTTATGTATTTACACTGCTGTTTGTGGCCGGCCCGCTGATTTATATGCTGGTGCTGAGTTTTCAAACGCGGGCGGAAGTATGGGGTGTCATCAACGAATTTACACTGAATAACTACAAAAATATTTTGGAGCCGGTGTATCTCAACACCTTTTTGGAATCGTTCAAACTTGCCTTTTTGAGCACCGGCATCATCATCCTCATCGGCTATCCGTTCGGTTATTTCATGGCAAAACTGTCGGCTGCATGGAAAAAGCGTATGATGCTTTTGCTGATGATTCCGTTTTGGACGAGCAGCCTCATTCGTCTTTACGGCTGGATTATTATTTTTCGCGCCAATGGCACACTCGACAAATTGCTGCTCGGTCTAGGGCTTACAAACGCGCCGCTCAAGCTGCTTTACACCTATCCGGCCGTGGTGGTCGGCATGGTGTACGCGCTGTTGCAGTTCATGATTTTGGCGGTGTATTCCAGTGCCGAAAAGATGGACTGGACACTTGTGGAGGCCGCACGCGATCTTGGTGCAA
>JAVXRV010000038.1:9076-16974 GCA_036643515.1 Ruthenibacterium sp. | reverse complement strand
AATTACGATTGGAGGATTTTTCATGGCGGCCAACACGGTATCTATTTGCAACTCGTTTGTGCTATGAAGCGCTAAGTCCGGCACTTGCGTTGTCACCATTACGCCAATGCCCACCGCAAACATTTTGGCGGCGTGGATGGCTTCAATGCCGGCCTGTGCGTCTTCAAATCCAATGCAATTTTCCGGACGCACGCCAAGTGCATTGGCACAATTTAAAAATATTTCCGGATGGGGTTTTGCGTGCTTAATTTTGGCAGCATCGGCAATATAATCGAACGCAGCGGTCAGGCCGAGTTGATGCAATACCAACGGTGCGTTTTTACTGGCAGAGGCAACCGCAAGCAAAATGCCCCGCTGTTTTGCGGCTGCGAGGAATGCAGGAATGCCCGGCAAAATGTCTTTTTCAGTCAACGCGCGGAGCATCTCCATGTAAATTTCATTTTTAACATTTGCATATTGTTCTTTTTGCTGCTGCGTATACTTGTTTTGACAATCGTTCAATGCCAAAATCACGTCCAATGATGCCAAACGGCTGATGCCTTTCAACTTTTCGTTATCCGCTTGCGTGAAATGCAAGCAAAGCTCATCCGTGAGGCTTTTCCATGCGGCATAATGATACCGTGCGGTATCGGTAATCACGCCATCGAGATCCAATAAAAATGCATTTGGGTTCATGACTTCTCCTTGCTGTTTTTTATTCAAACAAGCGTATCTCCGCATTATTATTTGAAATTGTAAGTTGGTAACGTTTGCCTTTTGCATAAAATTGAGTGGAAAGTTTTTTCCATCTTGATGGCAGATGCGGCGTGGCACAAGGCTCGTTTTCTGATAGAGAAAGCCCTGCGAATCCAAATAAAATCGCCTGCCACACTTCGCCAAAGCAGGCAAGATGCAATCCCTCTTTTCCGGTATTGCCCATGACGTCTTTCAAGTCGAGATACAGCGCTTTTTCCAGATATTTTTCTGCATCTGCAAACAGTCCGTTTTGTGCGGCGAAAAGCGCGTGGCTTGCAAAACTGAGTGTGGAATCGTGCAGACACAGCGGCTCAAAATCATTCCATGCGGCAAGGCGCTCTGCGTCTGTAAAAGAGTTTTTCCGGCGTGTCATCAGCAAAAGGACGTCTGCTTGTTTGATAACTTGATAGCGTTGCAGCCTGTCAAAACAAATATTGTGATAACTGGCGCTGTCATCTGCTTTAATGCTTGCGATGTTGACAGGCTCTAACAGATGAAAGGTGTCATCCGTACGATAATGTCCGGTTTCGGCATCTTTCGGCAGCGGAATTTGTTCTCTGAGTGTGTTCCATGCGGATATTTCTTCGTCGGTGATGCCAAGCTGCCGATATTTTTCTGCATACTGATTCCGTAGCATTTGAGCAGCCTTTATGGCAAGTTCAAGGTTGTATTTCACAAGTACATTTGTAAACAAATTATTGCTTGTGATGCCGCAATATTCGTCCGGACCTTTGCAAAACAGCAGATTTGCAGTTCTTGTTTTTGCATCAAATGTATAGCGGCTTTTCCAAAATCGAGCGGTTTCAATGTATACTTCCGCTGCATTGTTTTCATAAAATGCAGTATCTCCCGATATTTCGATATATTGCTGCAACGCATATACAATGTCTGCCGTAACATGCACTTCGCTTGCGCCGATGTCCCAGCTTTCACACTGCTCGCTCGCATCCATGGACGCCATCCATGCATAACGCGCACCGGCAGTGCCCATTTTTTGAGAATGCGTTTTCGCCGCCGGCAATGTGTTTACACGATATTGCATCAAACTTTTGGCGGCTGTCGGATTGGTGAAAAGAAAGAATGGCATCATAAAAAAATCGGTATCCCAAAAATAACATCCTTTATATCGTGTATGTGTCAGGCCACGCGCACCGATACTGACACTGTCATCACGCGCAGAACAGTTTACAATCAGCTCATAAATACAATATCGTATGGCGTTTTGCGCCGCGTCATCGCCCGTGATTTGAATGTCTGCCACGTCCCATATTTTTTTCCATGCGACTTTATTTTCGTGCAATAAATCAGCATAATCCCATGCGTCCTGCATCGGCGCAATCAGCGGGTCTTTGTCGCGACTACTCGTGATGGCAGAGGCCTTGTCAAGCACATATTCTTGCCCCTCGATGGCGGCAACAGTGAAGATTTTGGTGATTGCTGCGCTGCTGTGTACAATATTTGCCGTTGTATTGCATGTCTGTGTGTGAAATGCAATGTTTTGATGAAGTGTAATGTCGGTGCCCACCGTCTTGAAACAGCACGAAAATCCGCTTTCTTTTTCCGATACGTCCACACAACTTACAAGGGACAGCCGTTCGCTGTTTTCTTTTACTTGGTCATCGGGAATCGGATTATTGCAACTGTCGGTATAAAGGCCGCTGTCAATTTGCAAAGAAACATTTTGCAGCGGAATAATTTTTGTGCGCTGTAGCAACAGAGCCGGTTTTGAAATCGGGAAAAAGCGTTCTTGCAACACTTGCGCCTCTTTACCGGCTGCTTTGACGCGATAATGAATTTGCAGCAAGCCGCAAGATAAATCCAAGTCATAATGAATCGCGGACGAAATTTGTGCGGCAATCCCCTCCAGAAAAATGGTTTCAAAGACCGGTGTGGGGAGATTGATAAAATCCGTGATACCGGGTTTTATTTCTCCGAAAACACCAGCGACGAAAAGACCTGTTTGTATTGGACGGCGCACATTTTCATAGGAAGAATATCCACGCACACCCATGCGTCCGTTGCCTGTAAAAAACACGCTTTCCAGAAAATCATCGCCGAAACTTACGGCATCAGCCGAAATGTGAAATCCTTGTTGTTTGATATCATTTCGCACGTTTCTTCGCCTCCGAAATCGCCGTTCTCATCGCATGGCATAAAAATCCGGCACAAGTGGCAAAGGCTTCTCCTGTGGTGCAGATGCCGCTATTTTCGTCTACGCTTTCGCATGCAATGCCATTGTCCATTTGTATGTTCAGCAAAATATGAGTGCAATGTTCTACTCGACCGCAAAGCAAACTGTTTGCAACGCTGAGTATCCATGGGTGCGGCGCGTGTGGGCATCCGATTTCTGCAATCGGACTGTTCGCGAAGCTGTATGCATATGCGGGCGAACGAATCATTTCTACGGTGTTGCAATAAATATCATCGTCTGCAGTGCAAAAGTCAAGATAGGGCAACAGCTGCAAGCTGCCCGGCGGTTCGTCGTAAATGTCATAATGTCCGTTTCCGTCGATACTCCATGCAAAAAATTGTTTTCCGTCTTTTTCGTGGACGCACATTGTATAGATTGCTTTTTTGACTTTTTCGGCTTCTTCACGAATCGATGCAAAATTCGGATAAAGCTGTGCGATGGCATGCAGTGCTTTCCACACCAACACATTATCATAAGTGAGATACGGATAGACGATTTCGTCATCTGTCGGCTGTAAAAATGTATCATACAACGCAAAATCCGGATGCCGATGTGTTTGCAGTTTTGCGAGAATTTCTGCAACGCCTTTTTTCACATCCGATTCTTCCAGAAACGCAAGGTCGCCGGTCTTGACGGCATACGCTTGCAGCGCGAGGATTGGCGCCATCAATTCGTCCAATTCAAAACCGGGTTCCAAAACTGTGCCATCAATAAAGCGGGAATGCACGCCGATATTGCGGCGCTGTCGGCCAAACACATAGGTAAGCATTTGACGCGCAAGTGCAGCATCGGCATCCAAAATTGCCGGAAATGCCCATAAAAGGCTATCTCTGTCCCAGTAGGCGGCGCTTACATAATAGCGTGGGCTGCGGCTTGTAGCAATGATAAATTCTTCTGTATCGAAGGTGATTCCCGTAGAAAAAAACATGCAAAAAAATAAATTTGTGTTGTACATCTCGCAAAGCCTTTGGTTTTCAAAGTGATGAACGCGTGCGTCAAGCCATGCAAGCGTTTTCGCGAGTTCCCAATCAAAGCCGTGCCGCAAGATTTCTTTTGCACTTGTTGTTGCTGCCACTTCTTCGTATCCGATTCCCCAATAAATGGAAAGCTTCACGGTTTGTCCGCTTTCAATGGTATCTGTGCGCATAAGTGTGTAGTGAATGCCCGCGCCATCTTGATGAAATTTTGTTGTGAGAGGTGCATCGGCCATGGGTGCGAAACTGAACATCGGTGCGCCGGCGCGCATGTCAAATACAATGCTGTCATTCCATGCACTGGTAAAACAATGTTTTTCGCCGCTCAGCTCTTTTTCTTCATTGACACAGTGAACTGCGCCGGCCCATGTGCCACAAAGACCGTATTGCACGCTTAAAGGCATATCGGTCGGATTGGTGAGTGATAGAGAATAGACAAATCCTCTTTCTGCAATTGGGGTTAAAATACATCCTGTAACACCAAGCGGACCGGCACTTCCGCTGAACTGCGGCACCCAATACGAGAGCCGCTGCCACTGAAGCGCGGACAGCGGTTGACAGACCCCCGCTATTTCGATGTATGGCGTAATCAGCGCCTGGGTTGTGCATCCGCGCACATCAAGCAATCCTTTATATTGCATAGACAAAAACGTGAGATCTTCTATCGCTGCAGTTTTTTCGTTGATGGTTGGAAGCGAAAGCATTTCATTGCCACTCGGGATATAGTTTGCTGCCATAATTGCACCTCATTTGTTTAATCGGTTAACCGACTATTTAAGTAAAATATACCATAAAAACAAAAAATGTCAACGCTATTTTATATATTTTTTTAAAAACTATTGACATTTCTCAGCTAAATGATTATTATATGGATAAAGAGCATTTAACCGATTAACCGAATGAGAAAGAAACAAGGTGACAGCATGGGAAATAGAAGCACTTTAAAAGATGTCGCACGTATCGCGGGAGTGACACCGGCAACGGTTTCCTATGTGGTATCCGGCAAAAAGACCATTTCGCCAGAAACAACGGCGCGTGTGCAGCAGGCAATCGCACAACTCGATTATGTGCCGGATTTGAATGCGCGCGGGCTTTCCATGCGCGATTCAAAATTGATTGGGATTGTGGTGCCACAAACAGAACCGGGCAGCAAACTGATGTTTCAAAATAACTTTTATAGTGAAATTGTGGGCAGTATCGAATATTATGCGCGGCTATCCGGCTATCATGTGATTATTTCTGCCACAGAGGCAAACGAAAATTACTTGACGCTCGCAAAAGAGCGCAATCTGGACGGCATTATCGTCATCGGTATGTATCCGGATTGCTTTTATAAAGAGATGAAAAAAGCTAAAATCCCCATCGTACTCATTGACAGCTATTGCAACGACCATTACTATCACAGCATTCGCATTGATGATGCATACGGCAGTTATCTTGCCACCAAGTATGTGCTGGAATGTGGGCATCGGGAAGTGGCGTTCTTTTCAGGCCAATTGAAAGAAAACGGCGTAATGAAAAAGCGCCTGATCGGTTATCAGCAGGCACTGGAGGAATATGGGCTGCCTTTTCAACCCTCGTATGTGTTTGAGGGGAAAATTGATTATGACAGCGGTATTGCGCTTGCAAATCGTTTGCTGCAAACCGATTTTTCCATCACGGCTGTTGTGGCGGCGGCTGATATTCTTGCAATCGGCGCGATGAAAGGCTTTTACGAGAAAGGCATTCAGGTGCCAAACGATATTTCGGTCATGGGTTTTGACGACCTTGAAATAGCGCGCTATCTGACGCCCGGGCTTTCGACAATCAAACAGGAAATTTCTTTAAAGGGAGAAAAAGCGGTTGAAATGTTGTTTAAAAACATCAACGAACCGGGTCTGTCAAAACAAGAATTGATTCTCCCTGTCAGCCTTGTCGAGCGCGGCTCTGTCAAAACGCTCTGTTGAGGGCAACTCCTATACATGGTATCTCACCGTATTATTCCGGAGAAATGCAGAAAGAAGGTGCAAAAAAGCGGCTTACACCCACCTCGAACAGTTTGTGTAAACCGCAACAAAAAGACGCTCGTAAAAGGTCTTTTCGTTACCTTGTAGTGTACGCGAAATAGGCCGAAAAATCAACTTAAATTTAAAGGAGGACCTATCACATGAAAAAGCACATTTCTGTTATCGCGTTTATCCTTGCAATTTCTCTTGCATTGACGGCCTGCGGTTCCAAACCGGCATCGGCAGCGCCTGTGGAATCCAAACCGGCATCGACGGCCGCACCCGTGGCGGCAGAACCGGTCACCATTACATTTGAACAATTTTCCGGCAGCGGCGACAATGAAGCTGTGTTGCAGAAGATGATTGACAGCTATACCGCCGCAAATCCAAATGTCACCATCAAATTGCAATCGTATGGCTACGATGATTATTTTACACAGTTGACCGCAAAAGTTTCCGGCGGCAAAGCACCTGACGTATTTGAATTGAATTACGAAAACTTTGTATCCTATGCCAAAAAAGGCGCGCTGATGGATTTAGACAGTATCATCAGCACGGCGGGCATTGATACCTCAGTTTATAACGATATGGCGCTCAATGCGTTCAAGGCTGATGGCAAACAGTATGGTGTACCAAACAGCTTTTCAAACGTCATTCTTGTTTACAACAAAGATTTATTTGATAAGGCTGGTGTCGACTATCCAACCGACGACTGGAAATGGAGCGACGCCATGGCCGCCGCTGAAAAAATTCGCGCACTCGGCAAAGATATCTATGGGTATTATCATCCCATTACATTCAACGAATTTTACAAAACCGCACAGCAAAACGGCGGCAACCTCATCAGTGAAGACGCCACAAAATTTACGATGGACACGCCTCAGAACGTAGAAACTTTGCAATATATGGTTGATATGCAGCGCAAAACCAACGTGATGCCGACGGCTGAGCAAATGGGTGGTATGGGCGATTGGGATTTGTTTAAGTCAGGTCGATTGGGCATGATTGTAACCGGCATTTGGTGTTTCCCCGATTTCACACGCGATTGTGATTTTGCATGG
This sequence comes from Ruthenibacterium sp., assembly GCA_036643515.1. GTDB lineage: Bacteria > Bacillota > Clostridia > Oscillospirales > Ruminococcaceae > Ruthenibacterium. Next base: position 10,028 of record JAVXRV010000038.1, on the reverse strand, counting down.
GATATCGCCGTAGAGCCGGGCAACACGGCAAAAGCCACGCACTTTTTCTCCAACGGCTATGTCATCGGCAAAGACAGCAAAGTGGCAGAAGAAGCCACGAAATTTATCAACTATATCAGTTCCGACAAAGCGGCAACGCAAATTCGTTTGGACGCCGCATGGGAACTGCCGCCGGTCAAAGATCAAAGCATTGTAGATCAGTATGTTGCAAAAACACCGCCCGCCAATCGCAATGTTGTGTTTAAGAGCCTTGACTACCTTGTAACACCGCCGGTCATTACACAATTTGCCGAATTGCAGGACATTGTAAACAGCCATCTCAACGATGCAGCGGCCGGCACAACAACGCCGCAGCAAGCGCTCATTGACATGCAAAAAGAAGCCGAAGAAAAAATCGACTTAACCAAATAAGCAGATAGCTATCATCGGGCAGGCAACCTGTTTGCCTGCCCGATATTGATTGCGGGAGGGGCGCATATGTTAAATCACAAAAATTCCGGCTTCAAAGCTGCATTGCCATTTTTGCTTCCTAGCCTTTTGGGATTTCTGGTATTCAGTATTTTACCGATGGTTTCTTTAATTTTTGTCAGTGTCACCGATTGGGACGGCCTGTCAGAGTTGACGCTGTTTTCTGATTTCAGCGGATTTATGGATCAGTTTTATATTGGTCTTTCCAATTACAAAGAAATTCTTACAAGTCCTGAACTTTACAGCGTTTTGAAGAATACGCTGTCTTTTGTCGTGCTTTATATTCCGCTGATGTTCGTGGCAGCATTGTGCGTTGCGCTGGTGCTCAGCAGCAAAGCCAGAGGCGTCGGCATTTTTCGCGTCGTTTATTATATTCCCGTCATCACCTCATGGGTGGCAGGTTCTCTCATATGGAAATGGGCATTAAGCCCCGAATATGGCATCATCAATGAAATATTACGCGTGTTCGGGATTTCCGGACCCG
>JAVXRV010000038.1:0-9066 GCA_036643515.1 Ruthenibacterium sp. | reverse complement strand
CACCGCCACAGCGTATCGCCCTATCCAGTGCCATAATCGTTGCCACTGCACCATCGATTTTCTCGGTAGATTTTTCTTTATCCGGCTTGATGTTGATGGCCGGTTTGCAAGGCATCAGCCGTGAATATTATGAGGCCGCCTCCATTGACGGCGCAAGTAAAATCAGGCAGTTTTTCCGCATCACACTCCCCCTTTTAACACCTACTCTGTTTTTTGTCATGATTATCAGCATGATATCGTCTTTCCAATTATTTCCGCAAGTCATGATTATGACGCCGGACGGTGGCCCGAGCGGCAGTACGATGGTGATGGTGGAGCGCATCTACAAATACGGCTTCAAATATTACGAGATGGGATATTCGGCGGCATACAGTTGGATATTGTTCGCAATTATTCTTGTTTTAACGGCAGTACAGATGAAACTGCAAAACAAATGGGTGAATTATGATGATTAAAAATATAAAAATCAAACGCTTTTGGGGAAACTTTTTCTTTTATTTGTTTGCATCGCTCATTGCAGTCATTGTGTGCATTCCGTTTTTTTGGATGATTAGCACGAGTTTAAAAGCGCGCGGTGCCATCATGTGCATTCCGGTGGAATGGATTCCAAAAGAGCCAAGCATCGAAGCATATCAAAAGCTTTTCACCATTCCGGACTTTACAACGTCTATTTTCAACAGTTTTTATCTGGCAGTCACCTGTACGGCCGTGCGCCTTGTGTGCGCTGCCATGGCTTCGTTCGCGCTCACAAAAATCCAGTTCAAAGGGCGCGAAACGCTGTTCAAATTCTACTTATTGGCGCTCATGATACCGGTGCAAATTACATTCATTCCGCTTTTTATTGTAATGACAAAGCTCGGCTTAACCAACAGTTTGAATGCGTTTTTGATGTTACAGCTATTCAACGCGTTTGCGATTTTCATGCTGCGGCAAAAAATGCTCACCATCAACAACGCATATGTTGAAGCTGCTGTCATCGACGGCGCAAGCAATTTCAAAATTTTCTACAAAATTATTATTCCGTTGTGTCAAGGCACATTGGCAACCTTGACGGTGCTGTGCTTTATGGATATGTGGAACGATTATCTGCTGCCGCTTGTGCTACTGACCACGCGCTCCAAATACACATTGCCGCTTTTGCTCAGCACACTTTCCGGTCAATATAAAAACCAATACAATCTGATGATGGCCGGTGCACTTGTATCCATTGTACCGATTCTGATTGTGTATATCTGCTCGCAAAAATACTTCAAAGACGGCCTGACCGTCGGTGGCGTAAAGGGGTAAGTATGAAAAAATTTTCCGTTCAGGCATTCGAGCAGAAAGTCGTATTCCCTCTTGCCAAGGGACAGGCATGCCTGTCCCTTGCGCACGACGGCAGCAATGCACTGCTCACCATTGCGCTTGTCTATCACGGAGCTTTTGGCATGGGCGAAAAATTCAACAGCATCAACCAAAAGGGCAATATTGTCGTGAATCAAGTGGAAGAAAAGTTTTGTTTTCAAGGAGAAAAAACGTATTGTCCGATGCCGTTTTTCTTTACAGATTCCGGCTTTGGTCTTTTTGTTGACACCGATGAAGTGACAACGTTCGATTTTGCGGACAATATTCTCGTGCGTTGCCCCGAAAATGCACAAATCATTTTATTTGGCGGTTCGCCCGAAAGCATCATTGCCGAGTATCTTTCCTTGCACGGTGCGGCCGTGTTACCGCCCAAATGGGCATTTGGCCCATGGATTTCCGCCAATCGCTGGAACACGCAAAGCGATGTAGAACAACAACTCGTGCAGCTGAAAAAGCATCACTTTCCTGCAACGGTATTGGTGGTAGAAGCATGGAGCGATGAGGCAACGTTTTATATTTTCAACGGTGCAAAATACACGCCTGCGCCAAATGGCGGCGCTTTCCAGAGTGCAGATTTTGACTTTCGCGAAAGCGCATGGCCGAATCCTGCAAAAATGATTGAAACGCTGCATCGCGCAGGCGTACATCTTGTATTGTGGCAGATACCGGTATATAAAAAGCAAAGCGCGGATGAAGTGCTAAATCCACAAAATGAGCTAGACAGAGAAGATGCCGTGGCACGGCACTTATGCGTGATGACAAAAGCGGGCATTCCCTATACGATTCCGGACGGGCATTGGTTTTCCGGCTCGATGATTCCCGATTTTACGAATGAGGCCACACGAAAAACGTGGTTTGCAAAGCGTCAATATCTGTTAGACATGGGTGTGGACGGATTCAAAACCGATGGCGGAGAATTTATTTACACATCGGACGCTTGCTTTGCCGATGGCACCACCGGCAAGGAGGGCATCAACCGTTATGCTGAAAGCTACACGGAAAGCTATACGCAATTTTTGGGGAATGCACATGTGTTATTCAGTCGCGCCGGATATAGCGGAGCGCATACGACTCCCATGCACTGGGGCGGCGATCAGCAATCGCAGAACAGCGAACTGTACAGTGTGCTGACGGCAGGCCTGTCGGCGGCGCTGTCCGGTATCCTGTTTTGGGGCTTTGACATCGCAGGATTTGCCGGCCCGTTGCCAAGTCTTGATTTATATCGCCGCGCGACACAACTCGCGGTGTTTTGTCCTGTGATGCAATGGCATTCTGAACCGGATGGTGGGCAGTTTCGTGAATGGATGGCCGGCGGTGAAGGAAACAATGAGCGCAGTCCATGGAATATGGCGGCGAGATATCAATCTCCGCACTTGATAGACGAAATGCGCTATTGGCATCATCTGCGGATGAATTTGCTGCCATATCTCTATTGCACAGCACTTGCGTGTGTTGCCGAAAGCAAACCCATGATGCGCCCCATGGCATACCTTTATCCCGAGGATGAAAGATTGCTTTGTGCAAACGCACAGTTTATGCTCGGTGACAGTTTGCTGATTGCGCCGCTGCTCGCCGAAAATGAAACCACCACTACCGTGGCATTGCCAAATGGCACATGGTTTTCGCTCTTTTCCGGTAAAAAGCAAAACGGCGGATGCAATATCATCAGCGACGATATTTTTCCGGTGTATCTCAAAGCGGGCAGTGCATTGCCTCTCAATGTAACCGCAGAAAAGAAACTTGGCACAGATGTTGGCAACCGTGTGGACGAATATGACACGTTGCATTTTATTCTTGCCGGCAGTGCCGGAAATTTTCATTTTCGCGATGATATGGGCAATGATTTTAGGGTGGATTGGCGCTGTGAACAGTGGACAGTAACCGGAACAGTGCACATTCCGGTAACCGCACAAATCTGGAGCTGAAACGCGGAAGATATTTGTTAACGCAATTGTTTCATGGCTTATAGATGCGTTACAGCTTGAACTGGCGGGAACCAGAGACTACATCGAATTACTGACAATCAAATAGCAAAACGCTGTCCATAACATGAGTCATCTCTGTTTATGGGCAGCGTTTTTTGTTTGGGATTTTCGTTCAAACGCATCTGTTGTGCAGTTTTCTACTTTTCCGTCTTTCAAAACAAGTTGCACAAAGTTGCCGTTTCCAATCGGCAGACGAAACGCAACGTCATAAGCTTTGTTACATGCGGGCAAGATGAAAAGTCGGTCTTGAACATCGCGGCATCTGCAATTTATAGAACAAATGCACAAAATAGTGTTGTTTTATGATGAAAAGGTTGGTCTTTTGATAGAAAAAAACGCAAAAAACGCTTATGCTTATCTCAAAGTAAAAACTTGCTGCAGGGAGAATTTGAGAAAGAGAAGGTGAGCATATGTCGGAAGAAGAACGCTTTGACGCGATTGTAGTGGGTGGAGGTTTATCCGGTATCACGGCGGCCTATGTGATGGCTCAGGCCGGATTGGCTGTATTGCTGATTGAAAAAGGTACTTACAGCGGCTCTAAAAATGTAACCGGCGGGCGGCTTTATACACACAGCTTGAAAAAGGTGATTCCGGACTTTGAATCAAGCGCCCCCTTGGAACGAAAAATCACCACCGAAAGATTTTCGGCGTTGGCAGACGAATGCTATACTACATGGGAATATCCCAGCGCCAATATTCTCGAACCGGCAGGCTCCTCTTATTCTGTTCTGCGCGGTAAATTTGACCGCTGGTTTGCAGACAAGGCCGAGGAAGCCGGCGTACTGATGGTATACGGTGTCAAGGTGGATGAGCTGCTCGTGCGCGACGGTGTGATTTGCGGTGTCGTGGCAGGCGATGAAGAAATGGAAGCCAATGTGGTTGTACTTGCCGATGGCGCAAATTCGTTGTTGGCTCAAAAGCTTGAAATGAAAGAGGAGCTTAATCCTAAAACAGTGGCAGTGGGCGCAAAAGAGGTGCTTGCACTCTCGCCGACTGTAATTGAGGAGCGTTTTGGTGTAAATTCGGGTGAGGGTCTGGCTTGGATTTTCCATGGCTGTGCCACCGATAATTCCGCAGCAGACGGCTTTCTCTATACGAACAAAGACAGTGTTTCAGTAGGAATTACCATAGGCACAGAAAGCATCAGCCATTCCGAAAAGAGTGTGCCACAACTGCTTGAAGATTTTAAACACCATCCGGCAATTGAGAATCTACTGGAAAGTGGCAGCTTGCTTGAATATTCTGCACACCTATTGCCCGAGGGTGGAAACGCCATGCGTCCAAAACTGGCGGGTAATGGTGTGCTGCTCGTGGGCGACGCGGCAGCGCTTTGCGTCGATTTGGGTTATAGCATACGCGGCATGGATTTGGCAATCGAATCAGGACGACTGGCTGCCGAAACGATTATCGCCGCCACTCAAACGGAAGACTTTTCAGAAGCTTCCCTTTCCGCCTACGTCAAGGCTTTGGACAGCAGCTTTATTGCCACTTGTCTATCGCAGCCCACGAAAGTTTCCGCTATTTTGCAACAAGCGGTCAAGTTGCCGCAGTATAGCGGCATGAAGCCTTGCAATCAAGCGCCCGCGCCCCGTGTGGAAGACAAATTGGGCAAAAATAAATTTCACACCGACGAACATCATAGTCATGTTGAAGTGGATAAAGAATACTGTGATCGGGCTGAAATTGAAAAAGTTATCAAGGCCTGTCCGGCAGCACTTTATAAGTTGGATGACAACGGCACATTATTCTTTGATTATCTAGGCTGCTTGGAATGCGGAACCTGCCGTGTATTGAGCGGTGGCCGTGTCATCAAGGATTGGCAGTATCCGGAAGGCTCACTGGGTGTTGAATTTCGTATGGGTTAATGCACTACAAAGATTTGAAATGAGGAAATGATTTTATGCCAAATACAGTAGCGTGTTTTAAATGGGTGCGTGATAGTCAAGATATTGTCATTCGTCCGGATTTGAGTATTGACATGTCCCGCGCCGGAGGAAAAATCAGCGAATATGACCGAAACGTGATTCAAGCTGCCTCTACTTTGTCAAAGGCAATGGAGGGGAAAGCACTTGGACTGACTTTTGGGGACGAAACACTCAAGCCTGTCCTAAAAGATGCGCTTTCAAGAGGGTTGGATGAGGTATATTACCTCTCTGATGCCATGCAAGCAAATGCCGACGGTGCAGTCACCGCAAAGGTGCTGTCTGCCATGATTCGCAAAATGCCGGATGTTGCGGTCGTCTTTTGTGCCGAAGGTGCAGAAGATACCTTTGCACGACAGGTCGGCCCCCGCATTGCGGCATGTTTGGGCTGGCCCATATTGTCCTCTGTCTGTCATTTTGAAGTAAATGATGGGATTGTCACCGCCAAACGCAAGCTTGAGGATTTTTACGAAACGGTTACGGTGCCTTGCCCCGTCGTGATAGCAATTTTGCCGGATGCTGCCGACGCACCCATTCCGGGGCTTCGTGCCGTAATGGCAGCCGGAAAAAAGCCTCAGCATGCTGTGACCCTTGAGGATTTGGGCACAGAATACACCACCTTGGCGCGCAAAACGCAGTTGGTTCTGGAACAAGGCTATTTGATGCAGCGCAAGCACATCAAATTTAGTGACGGCGATGACCGAGAAAAGGTTGACGCCTTCCTACGCGCACTGACAAAGGAAGGGGTGCTGTAATATGAAAAAAATTGTTGTATTGAGTGAAAAGACCGACATTGCAGCCAATTTGCTCACCTTTGCAAGAGGGTTGTCGGAGGATGTGGAAGCCATTGCCATCGGCGAAACAGCCGGAGCGGCACTATCAACCTATGGCGCCAATCAGATTGCGGTGCTTTCAGAAACCAATCGTCCGGAAAGTTACAGCGAGGCTTTGGCGGCATGGCTTGTAGCGCGCGGCACGGCATTGTTTCTTGTTGGCTCCACAGCCGTAGGCCGTGAGATAGCGGCAACCGTGGCGGGCTATGCCGATGCCATTATGGTGAGCGAAGCTTCAAATATTGTTGCAGACACGGATGGATTTACAGCATCTGTCACCGTTCATGGCGGATTGATTAGCCGTGAAGAACACTTTTCCTCTTTTGCGGTGGTTACACTGGCAAAGGGAATTGCCGTTGCCGAAAAGACTGCATCGGTTGCTGAAACAGAAGCACTGGAGCTGATGGCTGACACGCGCATTACAAAAATTTCTCAAGACCCTATCCCAAAAACAGGCGTGGATTTGACCGCGGCGAAGCGCATTGTCAGCATCGGCATGGGCTGTGATGAGCCTGATGTGGAAGCTGCACAGTCGCTAGCTGCACTGTTGGACGGCGAGCTTGCATGTAGCCGCAGTTTGGCAGAACAGCGTCACTGGCTGCCGCTGGATCGTTACATCGGAATTTCAGGAGTGATTACAGCACCCGACCTCTATCTGACGCTTGGCATTTCAGGGCAGATTCAGCATGTGTTTGGCGCGCGGGACAGCAAAATTATCGCGGCGATTAACAAAGACGAAAACGCACCTATTTTCGGTGCCTCTGATTATGGAATTGTGGGCGACATTCATACCTTTATGCCGCTGCTGGAAGAAGCACTGCAAAAGGCAAAAAATTGAGCAGGCGCAGCAACCGGCAAGCGGACATAAGAAATAGAGGAGATTATCAGATATGAATATACTTGTATGTATCAAGCAGGTTCCGGACACCACCGAAATCCGCATTGACCCTGTTACCAATACTTTGATTCGTGAAGGCGTACCCAGTATCGTGAATACCTTTGATGCTTATGCACTGGAAACAGCGGCACGCATTAAAGATGTGCAGCCAAACGCAAAAATCGTAGTCGCTTCCATGGGGCCACCTCAGGCACAGGTTGCCCTAAAGGAATGTCTTTCGGTGGGTGCGGATAAGGCTTATTTGGTCAGCGACCGCGCCTTTGGCGGTTCCGATACACTTGCCACCAGCTACATTCTTTCCTGCGCAGTCGGCAAGATACAGGAGCTTGAGGGCAAGTTTGATTTGATTTTTTGTGGCAAACAGGCAATTGACGGCGATACCGCTCAAGTGGGGCCGGAACTGGCGGAGCATTTGGGATTGCCGCAAATCACCTATGCCATAGAGGCCTCGGTGGAGGGTGAAGAAATTTTGGTAAAGCGCGAATGCTACGAAGGTTATGAAATCTTAGCGGCAAAGCTTCCCTGTCTTGTCACCGTTACCAAACCGGCTTATGAGCCGCGTAAGCCGTCCATCAAAAGCAAAATGGCTGCAACGCGCGCCGTTATCACCACCCTTACCGCACAGGATATCACCATAGATTTGACAAAAGCCGGACTGAAGGGTTCCCCCACCAAGGTAAAAAAGACGTTTACTCCCCCACGCAAGACGGGCGGTATTATGATTGAAGCCGAGAATGATGTGCAGGCCGCCAATGAGCTTTTGGGAATACTGCAAAACGCCAGATTGGTTTAGGAGGTATAGAAATGGAAGCAAAAAGCAAGGATTTATGGGTGTTTATTGAAACCAATGCGAGCGGAGAAGCACGAAGCGTAGGCTTGGAGCTGCTTGGCCCCGGTCGCCGGCTTGCCGACAGACAAGGCGGTGCTTTAGTAGGCGTGGTCATTGGTTACAATGTGAAAGCTGCCATAACCTCTGCCAAGGCATATGGAGCGGATCGGATTTTGGTGGCAGATGGTTCCGAATTTGCCCACTACAGCACAGATGCTTATGTTGAAGCACTGTATTCCTTAGTCTTACAGGAAGCGCCCACCACAATTTTGATTGGCGCCACCAATGCCGGACGTGACATGGGGCCGCGTCTGGCTTGCAGGCTTAAAACAGGGCTCACCGCAGACTGCACCGGCTTGGACATTGACGAAGCCAGCGGAAATGTTGCATGGACGCGCCCTGCTTTTGGCGGGAATTTGATGGCAACGATTCTTTGTCCGGATCATCGTCCACAGATTGGTACAATCCGACCCGGCGTCTTTAAAAAAGGAGAAGCAGACAGCACCCGTGAAGCGTTGGTTGTTGATACAAGGATACACATCGCACCCAGTCAAATTCGCACACGCTTGGTAGAAACCATCAATGAATTGGGCGCGGAGTTGGTGGACTTGGAAAATGCCGAGATTATCGTATCCGGCGGACGTGGCGTGGGTGGGGCAGCGGGTTTTGCGCCTTTACAGGAGCTGGCAGACGCACTGGGCGGCTCAGTGGGCGCGTCGCGCGCGGCGGTGGATGCCGGTTGGATTTCGCACTCCCATCAAGTCGGTCAAACGGGCAAAACAGTGGGTCCCAAACTCTATATTGCTTGTGGTATTTCCGGTGCGATTCAGCACCGTGCCGGTATTGCTGGCGCGGAAAAAATAGTAGCCATCAACCGCGACCCCGATGCACCCATTTTCGGTGTGGCGGATTACGGTATCGTAGGCGATCTTTTTCAGGTGATTCCGGCACTGACAGCGGCGATTCGACAGGCCAAATCATCGAGCTGACCGATATCTTTCTATTTTTATTGACCGCAGTGGCTGCATAAATTAAATCAATAATTTGATGAGATTTAGTCACACCAAACATTTTTGGCGACGTGCCATTAAAATATTTAAAAATTGCAAAAAGAAAGGAGATAAAACAATTACCGGTTGATTGTTTACTTGGGATGCCAAACTGAAGGCAGCCGACGTCGATATTCGTACCGAGATGATGTTGGCTGATTGATTAGAAGTATTATTTACATTGATAAAGGAGAATCATTATGTCA
>JAVXRV010000037.1:0-16986 GCA_036643515.1 Ruthenibacterium sp. | reverse complement strand
TGCCGTTCAGCGGAGAAGCATCATACATCGACTGGATGTCCAGAATGTATTTGCCCCATGTGCCGTTGACGCGCTCGACATCTTCGTCGAATACGTCGATGGTTTCGCCGTTGTCCAGTGCCGGGCTCAATGTTTTGCGGGTATCGCGGCCGCCGGCCCAGTTGACTTCAACTTCAACGCCGGTTTCAGCGGTAAACGCATCGATAGCTGCGGAGATAACCTGGCCCTGCGGCTCGGTTTCAGACCACATCGGCCAATAAACAAGTGTTGCGCCTTCTTCGATTGCGCCGGCTTCTGCCGGAGCTGCTGTGGAAGCTGCGGCGGAAGCCGCTGTGGAAGCTGCTGTAGATTTTGCCGTGGAGCTTGCCGCACCGCCGCAAGCTGCCAAAGACAGCGTCAGGGCGAGAGCAAGTACAATGCTAAGTACCTTTTTCATACTAAAGAACCTCCTAAAATTTGCTTTATTTAGACTGTGTCAACAAAAATAACACATGTCTTTTCTCTTTCAGTATAGTCTTTTCGGCATTTCTTACAACCTTAATCTTGCTGAATAGTTTAGTTATCTTGCTTTTTATGCATGTTGGATATTAAATTGAAACATTTTTGTCATTTTTCATGCACATTTTATACAAAATGCAACTCGAAAATGGTGCAACTTGCTATTTTGACTTTTAACACTTACGTTTTCAATTTAATACAATAGCAATTTTACCTCTTGTCTAATTACAATTTTATGCTTATAATAAAGATACTATTATATTATTGTTTAATTTAATATAAAATCACAAAATGTATAAACACAGAGGAGGCGCTTGTTTGAGTAATACTCGCTTTGATTTGAATGTGCAAAACGAAACCATTCACGACTCGCGTCTGCTGTATGTGACGGCCAGCCGTTTTGGACACGATTGGCACAGCACCATGCACACCCACGCATGCGCTGAGCTGTTTTATTGCGTGCGCGGCCTTGGCCAGTTTACATTGCTTTCCTCTCAACACGCCGTGGGCAGCGACGACCTTGTCATCGTGAATGCCAATGTAGAACACACCGAATTTAGCGTCGAATCGAACCCGCTTGAATACATTGTGCTCGGCATTGCGGGGCTTGAATTTCAATTTGACGGCGAGGGCGCCGACAGCGCCTGTGCGGTCATCAACTGTCGCGACAGCCGTGAGGAAATTTTATTTTACCTGCGCGAATTACTGCGCGAAAGCAAAGACAAGCAAGAGCAATACGACCTTGTGTGCCATCATTTGCTGCAGGCGCTGCTTGTGAAACTGCTGCGCACGCAGCACCTCAAAACGGCCATGACGTTTGCGCCCGTGCGCCGCGGCAGCACAGAATGCGCCGCCGCGCGCCGCTATCTTGACGAGCACTATTTTGAGCCTGTCACATTGGATACGCTTGCCGATTTTACGCATGTCAATAAATATTATCTCGTGCACACTTTCAGCAAAGAATATGGCATCACGCCCATCAATTATCTGATTGACCGGCGCATCCGCGAGAGCAAATATCTGCTGTCTAACACAAATCATTCGCTGTGTGAGATTGCGCAACTGCTCGGTTTTTCTTCACCGAGTTATTTTTCGCAGAGTTTTCGTCGCCTGTGCGGCCAAAGCCCGATAGAATATCGCAAATCGCAGCGCGGAAAGAGCCAGTAATGCACAAAGTTTGCACAATCGTGTTTATTGACTTATAATGTAATTACAATACAAACCAAAGCGCGCATGCGCGCAGAAAGTCGGTGTTTTATCATGGGTTATGAAGCCATCAATCTCGCCTGCCCGTTTGTCGTAGATGCGCTTATCACGGTGCATTATTTTGAGTATTCCAGCAATTATTACTTCGAGGGTGAAACACACGATTTTTGGGAATTTTTATACGTGGACAAGGGCGAAATTGACGTGCGTGCCGCCGAGCGGGAATATCATCTGAAAAAGGGTCAAATTGTATTTCACGCGCCGGACGAATTTCACTCCTTGCGTGCAAACGGCGTTGTGGCGCCAAATTTGGTGGTTGTCAGTTTTGCATGCCACAGCGAAGCCATGCAGTTTTTTACAGGCAAAGTGCTCAATGTGGGCGATACCGAGCGCGCCTTGCTTGCACGCATTGTGGAGGAAGCCGAAGGCGCGTTTACCACGCCGCTTGACGACCCCACCACGCTGCAGCTTGCGCGCAGCGAGAGTGCACCCTTTGGCGCAGAGCAGATGATTGGCACCAGTATTGAACAGCTGCTCGTTTGTTTTGTGCGCCGCGCGGCAGACGATGCCGCCCGCGTGCGTCCCACAAGCCTCATTCACGAACGCAGCCAACAAGAGTTTATCGGCCGCGTTTCGGCGTATCTTGAAGAAAATATTGCCAAACGGCTCACCTTGTCCGACATCTGCCGCGACAATCTTGTGGGACGCAGCTATCTGCAAAAAATCTTTCGCGAAAAAACCGGCGGTGGTGCGATGGAATATTTTGGTACACTGAAAATTGAAGGCGCAAAACGCATGATTCGCGAGGGCAGCCATAATTTCACTGAAATCGCCTCTTTGCTCGGCTACAATTCCATTCATTATTTCTCGCGTCATTTCAAAAAAGTAACGGGCATGACGCCCAGTGAATATGCGTCCAGCGTCAAGGTGCTCTCCTCCAAAACGCGCACTTCCGCAAACTGATTTTCGGGCGTGGACGATTGTGCAAGTATAATCTGTTTTTTCCGGTATGCAAACACAATTGTGCAAATATTGTGTTGAAAAATCTATTTCATTCCGAGGGCAAAACTCTTACAATGAAATGGATGGAAACGAAACAAAAAAATATAAGAAAAGGGGTTTTTTATGTCTATTTTAGTGAGCGGCGGTGCCGGCTATATTGGCAGCCATACCTGTATTGAGCTGATGAAGGCCGGCTATGAAATTTTGGTAGCCGATAACTTTGTCAATTCGAGCGAGGAATCTCTGCGCCGTGTTGAAAAAATCAGCGGCAAAAAAGTTCCGTTTGTCGAAGTGGATTTGTGCGACAAAGAAGCTGTGGACAAATTGTTTGCCTCCCACCCTGAAATTGATTCCGTGATTCACTTTGCCGCACTCAAAGCTGTAGGCGAAAGCGTTTCAAAACCGCTTGAATATTATACCAATAACTTGGTCAACACGTTGACCGTGCTGAATGCCATGCGCAAATACGGCGTGAAGAATTTCGTGTTTTCCTCCTCCGCCACCGTCTATGGCGATCCGGCTTCTGTGCCCATCACCGAAGATTTTCCGCTGTCGACCACGAACCCGTACGGTGCGACAAAGCTGATGATTGAGAGCATTTTGAAAGACTACTGCAAAGCCGACCCCACTTTAAACGTGGCGCTATTGCGTTATTTCAACCCGATTGGCGCACACGAAAGCGGCCTCATCGGCGAAGATCCGAACGGCATTCCGAACAATCTTGTGCCGTATATCGCCAAAGTGGCCGTGGGCACATTGAAAGAAGTGCACGTGTTTGGCAACGATTACCCAACGCCCGACGGCACCGGTGTGCGCGATTATATTCATGTGGTGGATTTGGCCGCCGGCCACGTTGCCGCACTGAAAAAACTTGCCACCAACTGCGGTTTATTCATCTGCAACCTTGGCACAGGCAACGGTTACAGCGTGCTTGACGTCATCAAAGCGTATTCCAAAGCCTGCGGCAAAGAACTGCCGTATGTGATTGACTCGCGCCGTCCCGGCGACATTGCCGAGTGCTGGGCAGACCCGAAAAAAGCCCGCGAAGAACTGCACTGGCAGGCACAATATGGCATTGATGACATGTGCGCCTCCAGTTGGAAATGGCAGAGCATGAACCCGAACGGATATAAAGCATAATTTCGCACGGAAGATGTGAAATTACACCAATAAATTGATAAAGGGAGTTTTAACGTATGAATAAACCAGTTTTAGTGGTCATGGCAGCTGGCATGGGCAGCCGTTACGGCGGGCTCAAACAAATCGATCCGGTGGGCAACAACGGTCAATTGATTATTGACTATTCCATTTTTGACGCGCGCCGCGCCGGTTTTGAAACCGTTATTTTTATCATCAAACACGAGATTGAGGAGCCGTTCAAAGAGGCCATCGGCAATCGTCTGTCAAAAGTGATGAACGTAAAATATGCCTATCAGCAACTGGACAACCTGCCCGCCGGCTACACTGTGCCGGAGGGTCGCACAAAACCGTGGGGCACAAGCCACGCGATTCTGTCGGCAAAGGACGTCATCGACGGCCCGTTTGCGGTCATCAATGCCGACGATTATTATGGCCCCGAAGCATTCAAAGTGATTTATGATTATTTGCTGAACAATCCCGACAAGGCCGACAAATACGAGTATGCCATGGTTGGTTACCTGCTCGAAAACACCGTGACGGATGCCGGCCACGTCGCGCGCGGCGTTTGCGTCGCGAATGCCGACGGCTATCTTGCCGAAGTGACCGAGCGCACACAGATTGAAAAATATGCGGGCGGCATTCACTTCACCGAGGACGGCGGCGCAACGTGGACTGAAACACCGGGCGACACCATTGTTTCGATGAACCTTTGGGGTTTCAACAAGAGCTTTATCGCCGAAACCGAAAAACGTTTTTCCGCATTTTTAGACGGCGCACTCAAAACAAACCCGCTCAAGGGTGAATATTTTCTGCCGACCGTTGTGAGCCAGCTCATCGCCGAGGACAAAGCACAGGTGAAAGTGCTCACGAGCGGCGACAAATGGTATGGCGTTACTTACAAAGAGGACAAGCCTGTCGTGGTGGCCGCCATTGCGGCAAAAACGGCCGAGGGCATGTATCCCGACAATTTGTGGGAGGTATAACGATGGCATTGCAACCTGCTGAAAACCTTTTGCAAGAAGCCCTCACCGGCTTTGATTTTGGCGGCGACATCGTCGGCGCGCTGCGTTTTGGCGCGGGACATATCAACGACACCTTCTGCGTGTATACACAGCAGCCGAGTGGCGACTGCCTGCGCTTTATTTTGCAGCGCATCAACACCGACACCTTCAAAGACCCCGTCGGCTTGATGGAAAACATCGTGGGCGTGACCGATTATCTGCGTGACGCCGTCACCGCAAACGGCGGCGACCCCGCGCGTGAAACGATGACCGTGCTGCGCACCAAGGAAAACAAACATTTTTACACCGATTCCACCGGCGGCGCATGGCGCGTTTATCCGTTTGTGGAGGACACGCTCTGCCTGCAAGCAGCAGAAACACCGGAACTGTTTTATGCCTCCGGCAAAGCATTCGGTAAATTTCAGCAATTGCTTGCAGATTACCCCGCTGACACACTGCATGAAACGATTGTGCAGTTTCACGACACCGAAAATCGCCTTGCGAATTTCAAAAAAGCGCTTGCCGCCGACAGCGAAGGCCGCGCAAAACTGGTGCAGGCGGAAATTGAATTTGTGCTTGCGCACGAAAAAGATTGCAGCGTCGCCATGCAGGCACTGCGCGACAAGGTTCTCCCCTTGCGCGTGACGCACAATGACACCAAACTCAACAATATTTTGATTGACAAAGTGTCGCATCAAGGCATTTGCGTGATTGATTTAGACACCGTAATGCCGGGACTTTCCATCAACGATTTTGGCGATTCCATCCGCTTTGGCGCAAACCATTCCGCAGAGGACGAACCCGATTTGTCGAAAGTAAACTTCGATTTGCCGCTGTTTGACATCTATACCAAAGGTTATTTTGAAGGCGCGGGCACTGCGCTGACCGCCGCCGAAAAAGAGTTTATGCCGTGGGGCGCAAAGTTGATGACGCTCGAATGCGGCATGCGCTTTTTGACCGATTATCTCGAGGGCGACCATTACTTTAAAGTGCATCGCGACGGCCAAAATCTCGACCGCTGCCGCACGCAATTTAAACTCGTGCGTGACATGGAAGCGCATTGGAGCGAGCTTGAAGCCATTGTAAAAAAATATTCCTAACCGATAAAATAAAAGTGGGCAGACAATCATGATTGTCTGCCCACTTGCTTATTTTGCGTCAAATTTGTCTTTCAAGCTTTTGAAAAAGCCTTTGCGCTGCTCATAATTGTCGTCTTTGAGCGTATCTTCAAAGTTTTTGAGCGCCTCGCGCTGTGCTTTGGTGAGCTTTTTCGGAATTTCTACCGTAACATGGACATATTGGTCGCCGCGGCTGCGCCCGTTGACATACTGAATGCCCTTGCTGCGCAAACGGAACGTGGTGCCGCTTTGCGTACCCTCGGGCACGGTGTATTCCACCTTGCCGTCAATGGTGGGCACAACCACCTGTGCGCCCACAACCGCTTGGCTGTAAGTGAGCGGCACCGTGACGTGCACGTCATAGCCGTCGCGCTCAAACATTGTGTCAGGGCGCACGGTGACAATCACAATCAAGTCGCCGGCCGGCCCGCCGTTGCTGCCGGTGTCGCCAAGGCCGGAAAGACGCATGCTTTGGTCATCGTCAATGCCGGCCGGCACTTTCACTTCCACGCGTTTTGCGGCTGTGATTTTGCCGCTGCCATGGCATTTATTGCATGGTGTTTTGATGATTTTACCCTTGCCGCCGCAGTGTGAGCACGGCTGTGACGACTGCATCACGCCAAACGGCGTGCGTTGCTGTACGGTCACGAAACCGGAACCGCGGCAGCTGCTGCACGTTTCGGGCGAGGTGCCTTTGGCAGCACCTGTGCCGCCGCATTCGGGGCAGGTGTCTTGTTTATTGACAGACACCGTTTTGGTGCAGCCGTGCACGGCCTCCATAAAGGAGAGCACAAGGCTGACGCGAATGTCTGCGCCGCGTCGTGGTGCGTTGGGGTTGGCACTGCGGCGCTGACCGCCGCCAAACCCGCCAAAGCCGCCGCCACCGCCGAATAAATCGCCGAATAAATCGCCGAGATCGACACCGCCGCCGCCAAATCCGCCACCAAAGCCACCGCCGCCGGCACCAAAGTTGGGGTCGACGCCCGCGTGACCAAACTGGTCATAGCGCGCTTTTTTATCTTTATCGCTTAAAACTTCATACGCTTCGCCCACCTCTTTGAATTTATCCTCGGCACCTTTGTTGTCGGGGTTCAAGTCGGGGTGGTATTTTTTCGCCAATTTGCGGTAAGCGCTTTTGATTTCGTCGTCTGAAGCAGTTTTGGCAATGCCCAAAACCTCGTAGTAGTCGCGTTTTTCTGCCATACTCATCACCTGTTTCATATTACCCCGAATTGCCGCCCCCGCAAAATTGGGGGGCGGCAATCAGCGTAATGGTATATCTCTATCCTAAACTCTATCTTAAACTTCTTTGAAGTCCGCGTCAACTACATTATCGTCGTGCGGGGCATCGTTTTGTGCGCCGGCATCGGGGCCTGCGTCCTGTGCGCCGCCTGCGGCCTGTTGTGCTGCCGCAGCATCTTTGTACATTTTTTCGCTCACGGCATAAAAGGCTTTCTGCACTTCGTCCTGTTTTGCTTTGATGGCCTCCATGTCGTCGCCTTTCAGCACTTCTTTGAGCGCGTCAAGCTTCGCGGTGATGTCGGCTTTTTCGTCTGCCGAAATTTTATCGCCCATGTCTTCCATGGCTTTTTCGGTTTGGAATACCATCTGGTCGGCGCCGTTGCGTGTGTCGACGGCTTCGCGTTTTTTCTTGTCTTCGTCGGCAAAACGCTCTGCGTCTTTCACGGCTTTTTCCACATCGTCTTTGCTCATGTTGGTGGAGGAGGTGATGGTGATATTCTGCTGTTTGCCATTGCCAAGGTCTTTGGCGCTGACGTTTACGATACCGTTTGCGTCGATGTCAAAGGTGACTTCGATTTGCGGCACACCGCGGCGTGCCGGTGCAATACCGTCAAGATGGAACATGCCGAGCGATTTGTTGTCGCGCGCAAATTCGCGCTCACCCTGCAAAACGTTGACTTCCACGCTCGGCTGATTGTCGGCGGCGGTGGAGAACACTTGGCTCTTTTTGGTGGGGATGGTGGTGTTGCGCTCGATGATGCGGGTCGACACGCCGCCCATGGTTTCAATGCCGAGAGAAAGCGGTGTGACATCGAGCAAAAGCAAGCCTTTGACGTCTCCGCCCAGCACGCCGCCTTGAATGGCCGCGCCCACTGCGACGCATTCGTCGGGGTTGATGCCTTTGGAAGGCTCTGTTTTCATGAAATCTTTGACGGCATCCTGCACGGCCGGAATACGCGAAGAACCACCGACAAGCAGTACTTTATGCAGTTCGCCCGGCTGTAAACCGGCATCTTTGAGCGCCTGACGTGTCGGCACCATGGTGCGTTCCACAAGGTCGGCGGTCAATTCGTTGAATTTTGCGCGGGTGAGTGTGGTGTCAAGATGCTTCGGGCCGTTGGCATCCGCCGTGATAAACGGCAGATTGATGGCGGTGGAAGCGACGCCCGACAACTCGATTTTGGCTTTTTCAGCGGCTTCTTTGAGGCGCTGTGCGGCCATTTTGTCGTTGCGCAAATCTACGCCGTTTTCTTTTTTAAATTCGTCGGCAAGCCAATCGATGACGCGTTTGTCGAAATCGTCGCCGCCCAGATGTGTGTCGCCTGCGGTGGAAAGCACCTCGGTGACGCCGTCGCCCATCTCGATGACAGACACGTCGAACGTGCCGCCGCCAAGGTCATATACCATAATTTTCTGGTCGTTTTCTTTGTCTGCACCATAGGCGAGCGCGGCCGCAGTCGGCTCGTTGATGATGCGTTTCACGTCAAGGCCTGCGATGGCACCGGCGTCTTTGGTGGCTTGGCGCTGGCTGTCGTTGAAGTAGGCCGGCACGGTGATGACCGCCTCGGTCACTTTTTCGCCGAGATAGCTCTCGGCATCGGCTTTCAATTTTGCAAGAATCATGGCGCTGATTTCTTGCGGGGTGTATTTTTTGCCGTCGATTTCTACTTTGTGGTCGGTGCCCATTTCGCGTTTGATGGAGGCGATGGTGCGGTCAGGGTTTGTGATGGCCTGACGTTTTGCAACTTGCCCGACAAGGCGTTCGCCTGTTTTGGTGAAGCCGACAACGGACGGTGTGGTGCGTGCGCCCTCTGCGTTGGTGATGACGACGGGCTCGCCGCCTTCGATGACTGCAACGCAGCTATTGGTGGTGCCAAGGTCAATACCGATAATTTTACTCATAATTATAATCTCCTTTTATCTGTTAGGTTTGTTTTGATTTATCATCAGATGCAATTTCTCGCATCGGATTTGCTATTCGGCAACCGCAACGGTTGCGTGGCGAATCACTCGGTCGCCGAGCAAGTAGCCGGTTTGCAGCACCTGCAATACGGTGCCGCTCTCTTTGTCCTCGGGACACGGCTGCTGCAACACAGCGGCGTGAAACGCGGGGTCAAACGGCTTGTCGAGCGCTTCGATTTCAGAAACACCCATGGCGACGAATGCCTCTTTGCATTTATCAAGCGTCAAAACCACGCCTTTTTTGTAGTTTTCGTCGGTGGTTTCGGCATTTGCGGCAAGCGTTAAGGTGTCAAGCACCGGCAAAAGCTGTGTCACGGCAAAGCCTACGCCGTTTTGAAATGCCGCGTCGTGTTCTTTGGCACTGCGCTTGCGAAAATTGTCATATTCGGCGGCGGTGCGCATCAAGGTGTTTTTCACGTCTGCAAGCTGTTTTTCAAAATCGTCTGCCTTGTTTTTGGCGGCGGCAATTTCTGCATGATGTTGCGTTTCTTTTTCTGCCTTTTGCTGTTTTGTTTCCTTTTCGCGTTTTGCCGGCTTTTCAGCCTGCGGCTCCTGTGCGGGAATGTTTTTTTCTTCCTCAGTCATGGTGACCCTCCTATTGTTCGTCCTGCGCCTGACCGGACATACATTCTCCGAGTAAGAGCGCAAAATATTCAAGCTTTGCAATTAAATCGCGGTATGGCATACGCGTCGGCCCCACAATGGCAATCGCGCCTGTCAAGCCGCCGCCGGCCAAATATCGTTTTGACATGATGCAAAACCCCGGCATGGGATAATCGGGCAAATCGTCACCGAGCAATACGGTGGTGCGCTCCGATTTCGGGCTGATGCAGCGTTTCACGGCTTCGGTGTCGCTGAAAAACTCCATCAGCGTGGAAAAACTGTCTGCCTGCACGGGATATCCGAGCAAATTTTGCTGGCCTTCTAAAAAGACGCTGGGCTTGCCGGCCTCTCTTAATAAGGTATATGCGGCGGAAATTACGGGGTAAAACGGTGCGCCCTCGGCGCCAAGGCTTTGCGTAATTTCATGCAGACCGGCTTTATCAATGTCGGCCGCATTGCGGAATGTGAGATTTTTGTTGAGCGTTTGCGCAAGCAGCTCGGTGTCGCCGGGTTTGATGGCAAAATCGAGTTTTGCCGTGCGTGTACGCACGCCGCCCGCGCTTGTGACGCCAAGCACCGCCGCCGCATAGCGCCCCACCTGCATCACTTCATAGTGGGCAATGCACAGCTCCTCGCTTTTGGGTGTGGTGGCAACCACCGCATAGCCGGTCAATTCCGCAAGTGCTTTTGCCGCGCCCTCGGCAAGACGTTCGGGGTCGTAGTCAAGCTCGCGAAACAGTGCGTCGATGGCGGCTTTGTCGCGCGGGGCAATCGCCGGCGCATTGCCAAGCAGATTGTCGATGTAATAGCGGTAGCCTTTGGCGCTTGGCACACGGCCGGCACTGGTGTGCGGCTGTTCCAACAGACCAAGCTTTGTCAGCGCGGCCATTTCGTTGCGCAGCGTTGCGCTTGAAACGGCGCTCTCAAAGTGTTTTGCCAAGACTCCACTGCCCACCGGCTCGCCATCGGTACCATACAGCATCACGATGGCGCGTAAAATACGCTGTTTTCTATCGTCCATTGTCATGTCTGCAAGCACCTCACTTTCAAAACGTTAGCACTCTCTTGTGTTGAGTGCTAAGATTATTCTACACCTCTTTTTTATCTTGTCAAGCGCTGTGGCGAAAAATACGCAAACTTTTTAAAGATTTACAATTTCGACACAAATACCCTATGGAATCGTGGCTTGCGTTTCGCGCGCAATATAGTATAATATCATTATATTACAACAAATTGCAGGAGGGATTTTATGGAACAAATGCAAAAGCGCATTGCTGTGGCGCAGGGGCGGCAAAAGGCTGACCTCGTGCTCAAAAACGCCAATGTAATCAATGTATTCAGCGAAGAAATCATACAGGCAGACGTTGCGATTGTGGACGGTGTGATTGCCGGCGTCGGCCATTATACCGCAGACAATCAAGTGGACTGCACCGATAAATTTGTCTGTCCGGGCTTTATTGACGCGCACATGCACATGGAAAGCAGCATGGTGGCACCGGCAGAGCTTGCCCGTGCCATCACACAAAGCGGCACCACCACCGTGATTGCCGACCCGCACGAGCTTGTCAATGTGTGCGGTGCGGCAGCGGTGCAATATTTGCTGGACGCCACCGAAAATTTGCCGCTCAACGCCTACATCATGCTGCCCTCAAGTGTGCCGGCCACCGCGTTTGAAACAAACGGGTCTGACTTTACCGCCGCCGATATGGCACCGTTTTATAAGCATCCGCGCGTGCTTGGCCTTGGCGAAGTGATGTGCTATCCCGACGTGCTTGCGGCAAATACGCCCATCCTTGAAAAGCTTGCGCTCAGTAAAAACCACGCGGTAGACGGCCACGCGCCCGGCCTTTCGGGGACGGATTTACAGGCCTATGCCGCCGCCGGCATTCGCACGGAACACGAGTGCACCTCGTTTGCCGAGGCCGCCGAAAAATTGCGCGCGGGGCTTGCCATTCTCGTGCGCGAGGGTAGCGCGGCGCATAATTTATCCATTCTTGTCAAGGGCTGGCTTGACAGCGAAATGCCGTCTGACCGCTTTTTATTCTGCACCGACGACAAGCATTTGGAGGACATCGCGCGCGACGGCCACATTCGCTGGAATGTCAAACTTGCCATCAGCCTTGGCATGGCGCCTGTCACCGCCATTAAAATGGCCACCTATAACGCGGCTGTGGCCTATGGGTTGCACGACATCGGCGCGGTGGCCGCCGGATATCAGGCCGACCTTGTGGTGCTTGACAGCTTAAAACAGGTGGACGTGCACAGTGTGTATCATCGCGGAAAGCTTGTGACAAACGCGCCGCTGCCGCAAACGCCGGTGCCGGAGGCGCTGCTGCATTCCATGCACTGCGCGCCGGTCACCGCCGAAAAGCTTGCGCTGCGCGTGGGCAAAACAGCACATTGCATCGAGATGATTCCCTATCAAATCGGCACAAAACATCTGGAAGAAGCCGTGCCGCAGCAAGACGGATATTTTATGCCGAATGCTGAATATACAAAACTTTGCGTGGTGGAACGCCACGGCAAAAACGGCAATATCGCCGTGTGTCCGCTCAAAGGATATGGCATCACACACGGCGCCATTGCCACAAGCGTGGCGCACGACAGCCACAATGTGATTGCCGCGGGCGACAACGACGCCGATTTATTGCTGGCCATCAACCGTTTGACGGAAATCGGCGGCGGTTATGTGCTCGTTGGCGGCGGCAAAATTCTCGGAGAACTGCCGCTGACGGTCTGCGGTTTGATGAGCTGCGAAACATGGGAAACCGTGCAGAAAAACACCGGAAAAATCCTCAAAAAAGCAGCGACCATGGGCATTCCGTATCATGTTGACCCATTCATCAGCCTGTCGTTTATGGCGCTGCCGGTCATTCCGGAAGTGCGTCTGACCGACCTTGGCCTGTTTGACGTCACGACGTTTTCTCTCATCGACCGCACCGTAACAGAAAAGGAGAACGCATGACAAAAGGAGAACAGGCAGAAATATTATTCAAAGAGGGCTACAATTGCAGCCAATCGGTTGCGTGTGCCTTTGCGCCGGAACTCGGCCTGCCGATAGAAACCGTCGCCAAAATGGTGAGCGGGTTTGGCGGCGGATTTGGACGGCTGCGCGAAGTGTGCGGCGCTGTCAGCGGCATGACCTTTGTCACGTCCGCACTGTGCGGATATAGCGACCCGACGGCCACAGACGAAAAAGCAGACGTGTATGCGATGATTCAAACTTTGGCCGACGCATTCAAGCAGCAGACCGGCAGCCTTCTCTGCCGCGAACTGCTTGCCTTGCCGGAGGGCGAAGAAACGAGCGCCGTGCCGGCCGCCCGCACCGAAACCTATTATCAAAAACGCCCCTGCGCCATGCTTTGCCACATTGCGGCAGACTTGGCGGCGGCGCAAATTACAAAACAGAAGGAGTGAAACAGTATGGCACTGCATGATTATCTTGTCGACGGCAACAAACATATCGACATCGCAAAACTACCTACTGACGGCAAAAAGGACAATATCAAAAAAGAGGACAAAGCCGAAATTCTCAAAAAAACCGCAAAAAATCTCGCGCGTATGCAAGAATTGCAGGATAAATTATACGCAGACAGCCAAGAGGGCATTCTGATTGTGTTGCAGGCGATGGATGCCGCAGGCAAAGACAGCACCGTAAAGCATGTCATGAGCGGCGTCAATCCGCAGGGTGTCAGCGTAACGAGCTTCAAACAGCCGAGCAGCGAGGAACTTGCGCACGACTATTTGTGGCGCGTGAATAAAGTACTGCCGCGCCGTGGTCAGATGGCGATTTTAAATCGTTCCTATTATGAAGATGTACTCGTCGTCAAAGTGCATCAATTGCAGAAAAATTACAATATGGCACCGCGCACGCTCGACGATGACGACTTTTTCCAAAAGCGCTACAAACAAATTCGCAATTATGAGGAATATTTATACGAAAACAGTTATCGCATTGTCAAAATTTTTCTGCATGTTTCGCCCGAAGAACAGAAAAAGCGTTTTCTCGAACGCATTGACGACGCATCGAAAAACTGGAAATTTTCTTCCAGTGATTTGAAAGAGCGCGCGCGTTGGGACGACTATATGCGTGTCTATGAGGACGCCGTCAACGACACCGCCACGGAACACAGCCCGTGGTACGTGCTGCCGGCCGACCAAAAATGGTACACACGCTATCTTGTGTCGGAACTGATTGTCAAAACACTTGAGGCGTGTAACTCGAAATATCCGGAACTGCCGAAAGAAGATTTGGACAATCTTGCCGCGTGCAAAGCACAGCTTTTGGCCGAGGACGGCGGCGATGAAAAAGCGGAAAACGAACCGAAAGAGGCTGAAAAATCGGCTGAAAAAGAAGCCCAAAAAGCCGCAAAAGTCACACCGGCAAAAGCGGCAAAAAAATAAAGGTAAATCGCAAAAATTCCCTTTGTCGACACATTCGGCAGGGGGAATTTTTCTTTTGTGCCTCTTTTGCGCAGAAAGCGGCCGAAATTGCAAAAAGTGTTTACAATTTGTCTTTATTTGAGCATACTAATACTAATTGACAAAATAGAAATGGAGTGACTTCAAAATGCCAACCGAAACAAAGCCGCCGGTCGACGAACAACCGGAGAAACTCAGTCGCAAAGACTTACAGCCGTGGCAGCGCAGACGACTGCTCACATTTGTGATTCCGGTTGTACTGCTTTTTGCGGTATATCTTGGCATCACCGCAACAGTGCTGTACAAAGACCGCACGTCAGAGGACGGAAGCTGGTTTTCCACCACCACCACCGACGCAGACGTCATGGCGGAAGCCGACAAAATCGGTGCAAATGCCACCGAGGTGACCGTGGGTACTTATGTGGAGGATTTGAAAGACATCTCCCTCAAAAATTCCAGTTTTTCGGCTGTTGCGCTTGTGTGGTTTAAATGGCAGGGCGATGAAACTCTTGACATGCTGAACAATTTTCACATCTATCGCGGCACCATTTCCAACCGCGAAGTGATAAAAAACCTGCATAAAGATGGCATGAATTATCAGCTTATGCGCCTCACCACCACGGTGTCTAAAAACTTTTGGACGCGCCGTTTTCCGCTTGAATCACATCAGCTGCGCTTTTATATCGAGTCCTCGCATCCGGCTGATACCGTGCGATTTGTCGCAGACAAAAAAGACAGCGGCATCAACCCCTCGCTGTCGTTCAACGGCTATGAGCTGAAACGTCATCTTGTCAACGAATATTATATCCGCTACGACAACAACCACGGTGACCCCGAATACACCGGCAGTGTCATCACGCCGGAGCTTGTGACCGCCATTGAAATCGGCCGCAACAGTTTTGGCCTGTATGCCAAGTGCTTTATCGCACTTGTCGGCACCATCGGCTGGATTTTGATTACGCTGTACATCAATACCTATCACCGTGTAGACCCGCTCGGCATGATTCCCGGCGCCTTGTTTGGCACGGTGTCCAACATTATGGTGGGCGCGAATTTGCTGCCGGACGCGCTGCAGCTCGGCTTGCTTGAATATGTCAACATCTTTGGCATTATGGTGATTTTGGTGTCGGCACTCTCGATTATCAACGTCAACTTTATCCGCAATAAATACAGCGACCGCGCGTTTGCGCAACTATTTGGGCGTACGATGCTCGGCATTTTGCTTGGCTTTACCGTGCTTGGCAATGTGCTGCTGCCGATGATTTCCTATTTGCGTTAAGAGAAAGGTGGATGGTGCCGGATGCGCCAAACAATTTATCACATCGTTAAAAAAGCGACATTCAACGAAAAAATAAGCCGTGTTTACGACTGTTTTATTTCATTTGTTGCCCTGCTGAGCATTGTGCCGCTGCTGTTCAAAGAAACAAACGCATGGCTTGAAATGCTCGATTTGGTCACGGTGTATCTGCTTTTTCTCGACTATGTGCTGCGGTGGATTGCGGCCGATTATCTGCTGCAAAAGCCGGCGCCGTGGGCATTTGTGCTGTATCCCATCACGCCGCTTGCGCTGATTGACCTTGTGTCGCTGCTGCCCTCGCTCGGCCTTTTGCATGGCACTTTCCGCATTTTGCGTACGCTGCGTGTGTTTAAAATTCTCAGCTATTCCAGAACTTTCAGCTATGTGCTCAATGTCTTTCACAAGCAAAGCAAAATGCTTGGCAGTGTGCTTGCCATCGCGCTCGGCTATATTTTTATTTCCGGCCTTGCGATGTTTTCGTATGAACCGGACACGTTTGATTCCTTTTTTGAGGCGCTTTATTGGGCCACCACCGCGCTCACAACAGTCGGTTACGGCGATGTGTATCCGCTCACAAATCTTGGCAAACTCATCAGCATGGTGTCCTCTTTGTTCGGCATTGCGGTGATTGCGATGCCCGCCAGTATTGTGACGGCCGGTTTTATCGAAGAAATGCAGGCCGGCAAAGCCGAGGAAGATGCACGGCGCGCAGCGGCACAAGAGGCAAAGGAGGCGGCACATCATGCAAAATAAAACACGATATGCCGTTGTTATGTTGCTTTGCGTTGTGTGCAACACGGCATTTTATGAGCTTGCACTCGCGATGCACTGGCCGGTATGGCTCGACGTCACAGGCACGGCGCTCGCTGCTTTGACGCTTGAACCAACAGCCGGCCTGCTTGTCGGCCTTGCAAATAACTTTTTGCTTGCCATTTTGCAGGGCGATGCCAGCAGCTTGTTTTATTATGCTGTCAGTGCAGATGTCGCGCTCATTGTTGGCATTTATATGCGCAAAGACGGCAAAATTTTGCTCAAACGCATTGTGCCGACGCTGCTGCTTGTCATCGTGAGCACCTCCATTCTATCTACGGCGCTCACGCTTTGGCGCTCAGGCGGCACACTGGACACTTGGTCGGAGCTTGCCGCATACGAGTGGCTTACGTCGCTCGGTATGCCGCATCTGCTCGCACTCTTTGGCGGCACCGGCATCATCAAAGCGCTTGACACCGTAGCCACCGGCGGCCTTGTGGCATTGCTGTATCTGCTGCTGCCGAAAAGTTTGAAGCACGCGCCACAAGCCAAAAAATTGCAGACATAATCAAAACAAGAGCTGATGAACCATCAGCTCTTGTTTTTTATGCAATATATATGTTATAATAATCGCAAAACGATTATCATATTTTATTTTTATGTGCACGCTATGAATGTCAATGAAAAAGTGAGCCACGCGCTGATGAAATTTTGAGCCACTTGCGCTGATGAAAAAGTGAGCCAC
>JAVXRV010000036.1:17248-17486 GCA_036643515.1 Ruthenibacterium sp. | reverse complement strand
ATCATAGCTCTGTCAGAGCGTTCGCTCATCAAGGTGCCGGCTTTGATGGATTTGAGGCCACCAATCCAACCGCTGTGATGGTAGTAAATTTTGGTTTCGAGTTTGTTGCCGGTCAACACTGCTTTGTCGCAGTTGATGACAACAACATGGTCGCCACAATCCACATTCGGGGTGTAGGTGACCTTATTTTTGCCGCGCAGCAAAACAGCGACAGTGGCGGCGGTGCGGCCGAGGGGTT
>JAVXRV010000036.1:0-17238 GCA_036643515.1 Ruthenibacterium sp. | reverse complement strand
CAGAGCTGGGTTTTGCAAGAGTTGTGCTCATGAGTGTATCCTCCTAAAAATCTGAAAATCAAACAATTCGAGTGCCTTTATAAGGCGACAAGATTGATTATAACCCATGCAAAAGCATTCGTCAAGCACTTTTTTGCAAATTTTCAATTTGCATGTGCCTTGCTCTTGAAAGCTCGTAAATGCTCTCGAATACTCCTCAATGCTAAAACTCTATTTTTACAAAAGATGCGCACATAAATTGTTTACTTTGTCCATTTATGATATACTATACCTATCTTTACAAAGAAATGTGGTGCTTTGGATGGAGTTTGAACGTCGATGCTGGGCGGAAGTTGATTTGGACGCTCTGCGTGATAATTTTTTATTGGTACAAAAAAAAGCAAGCGGCACGCCTGTGATGGCGGTTGTAAAAGCCGATGCCTACGGACACGGCGACGCCGCGGCAGCAAAAACCTTTGAAAAAGCCGGTGCAGCGGGGTTTGCGGTGTCCGGTTTTGAAGAAGCGCGGCATTTGCGCGGCGCGGGCATTGAAAAACCGATTTTGATTTTGGGCTACACCGGCACGGAAAACGCGGCGGCGCTTGCACAGCAAAACATCATTCAAACCGTGTATGCGCTTGATTATGCAAAGGCGCTGTCGGCGGCGGCGGTGGCAGCGGGCGTGCGGGTGCAGGTGCACATCAAGCTCGACACCGGCATGGGACGCATCGGGTTTGCCGTGCGCGACGATTTTTCGCAGGCGGTGGCGCAGATTGTGGAGGCCTGTGCACTACCGGGTCTTTGTGCATGCGGTATTTTTACCCATTTTGCCGTGGCAGACAGCACATTGCCGGACGACAAAACCTATACGGTACAGCAGTTTCAGTATCTTACAGACACGATTGCACGGCTCAAAGAACAGGGCATTGTACTGCAAACGGCGCATTGTTGCAATTCTGCCGGTACGTTTGATTTGCCGCAGTATCATCTTGATATGGTGCGTGCCGGCATCATTTTATATGGCGAAAATCCATCAGACACCGTCACTTTGCCCGGTTTGCATCCGGCACTGCGCCTGAAGGCGGCGGTGTCGCTTGTCAAAGAAATTCCGGCACAAGATTGCATCAGCTACGGCCGCACATATCGCAGCGAAAAGCCGATGCGCGTGGCGACGGTCAGCGTCGGATATGCCGACGGCTACCCGCGTGCGCTGTCAAATTGCGGCACCGTTTCGCTGCATGGCAAACCTGCAAAAGTGCTCGGGCGCGTGTGTATGGACCAGATGATGGTGGACGTGAGTGCGATTCCCGAAACAAAAGCGGGGGATATTGCGGTGGTATTCGGCGGCGGCGCGGCGGACAGTGTGGACGACATCGCCCGCATGACAAATACGATTTCGTATGAAATTTTGTGCAATCTCAGCCGGCGTGTGCAGCGTGTTTATCTTGAAAACGGCCGCGAAATTTCGTGTATCAATTATTTGCAGGAGGTATAAAATATGAAAAATATACTCATTGTAATAGACTATCAAAACGATTTTGTCACAGGTTCGCTCGGCAATCCGGCGGCGGCGGCACTGGAGGATGGTATCGCCGAAAAAGTGCAGCAGCATCTTGAAAAAGGCGGTGCGGTGCTGTTTACGCGTGACACGCACACAGAGGATTATTTGACGACGCGCGAGGGAAAATTTTTGCCGGTGCCGCACTGCATCAAAGGCACGGACGGCTGGGGATTATACGGAAAATTGGCGCGATATGAAAGCAATACGCGCGATAATGTGGCCATCATCAATAAGCCGACATTCGGCTGTGCCGCGCTGCCGGCCGAGGTGGAAGCGCTGTGCGGCGGCGAGCCGAGCAGCATCGAAATTTGCGGTGTTGTGACAGATATTTGCGTTATCAGCAATGCCGTTTTGCTGCATTCTGCATTTTTGAATGCGAAAATCAGCATTCATCAAGCGCTGTGTGCGGCCGCGACCGAGGAAGGGCACAAACGTGCCATTGCGGTGCTTGCGGGCATGGGATATCATATTGTGTGAGCAATTTGTAAAATAAATTTGCGCGTCTATCCGTCGGATACACGCGTTTCTATGGAAGAAAAAGGAAGTATACAATGGCTTTGGATGCGGCGACAATCGCCTTGACGGTGGCGGAACTTGCGCTTGCGTTAGGTGACGCGAAAATAGATAAAATCTTTGAGCCGACGCGCGACGAAGTCGTGCTCAATTTGCGCAAACGCGACGGCAATGCGCGGCTGTTTCTTTCGGCACGCAGCGGCTCGGCGCGTGTGTGTTTGACGCAGGAAAATTTTGAAAATCCAATGACGCCACCCTCTTTTTGTATGTTGCTGCGCAAGCATTTTACAGGCGGGCGGCTGATTGGCGTGCGCATGGTGGCGGATGAACGTATTGCGTTTTTTGATTTTCAGTGCACAAGCGAGATGGGCGATACGGTGCAAAACACCATTGCGGTGGAATTGATGGGGCGATATTCGAACCTTGTTTTGGTGCAAAATGATAAAATTATTGACGCGCTGAAACGTGTCGATTTTGAGGACAGCGACATTCGGCAGCTTTTGCCGGGGCTGCCATATGTGTTGCCGCCAAAACCTGAAAAATTGTCGTTTTTGACGGCGCAACCGGCGGAAATTGTGGCGGCGCTGGCCGAGAAAACGCTGCCGGTCGGCGATGCGCTGATGAAAATTGCGTGTGGCATTGGGCCTGTTGTGTGCCGCGAAGCCGCGTTTCGCGCATTCGGCGGCAGAGATGTAAATGCCGCGCAGATGACAGCAGAGGAAGCAGCGGCACTCACCGCTGCAATCGCCGAAATTCAGACGATTTATCAATCGAATCCGGAACCGACGGCGGTGCTTGCACCGGACGGACGGCCGATTGAATTCAGCTTTTTGCCGCTCACGCAGTATTTACAGGCGGAAAACGGCATGCAGCTTGTGCCATACAGCGGATTTTCGGCGCTTTTGGAGGGCTATTATGCCACAAAAGACAAGGCGGAACGCGTGCGGCAAAAAAGCCGTGAACTGAACAAAACGGTGCACAATCTGTATGAGCGCGCCGTGCGCAAACAGGCGGCACGCAAAGAGGAACAGGCGCAGGGCGCGGCATCTGATTATCTGCGTGTCTACGGCGAATTGCTCAGTGCAAATTTATGGGCATTTGAGCGCGGTGCAAAAAGCGTGACGGTCAATAATTATTATGATGGACAGGATGTGTCCATACCACTGGATGTGCGGCTGTCACCGAGCGGAAACGCGCAAAAATATTTTAAAGATTACAAAAAAAAGCAGACGGCTGCGAAAATGCTGACACAGTTTTTGGCAGATGGCGAGCGAGAAGTGGCATATTTGGAAACTGTGCTGTATGAAGTGGGCGCGGCAGAGGGCGAGCAGGCGCTCGGCGACATTCGGGCAGAGCTGAAAAGCGAGGGCTATTTAAAGTATTATAAGAGCAAGGACAAAAAACAAAAGCCGGCGGATTTTTTCAGATATCAGTCCTCGGACGGATTTTTGATTTTGGTCGGGCGGAATAATCTGCAAAACGACAAGCTTACCCTCAAAACGGCACGCGGACGCGACATTTGGTTTCATGTGAAAAATGCGCCCGGCAGCCATGCCATTGTGGTGGGCGAAGGACAGGCAATTCCAGACAGCACAAAAACCGAGGCGGCGATGTTGGCGGCGTATCACTCAAGCCAAAGCGCGGGTGTAAAAGTGCAGGTGGACTATACCGAAGTGAAAAATGTGCGCAAGACCGGCGATTTAAAGCCCGGCATGGTGCTGTATGACCCCTATGAGACGGCGGTTGTGACGCCCGATGCGGCGCTTGCAGAGCAACTTCGGATGAAGTGAGCGTGCTTGTATTGCATTGACAAAATAGGTGTATAGTGCTATATTTACGATATAGCAATGTGATTTTGCATTGCGATTGTGCACCGGCTTATGGCCGGCACATTGAATCGTCCCGTGAGGGATTTTATAACCGTTTTACAAAAGGTAAAAAGCGTCAAGGTCGGAAAACGGCTATACGAAAGGATGGGAGGAACGGATATGAAACTTTGCTCGATTTGTGGTGCACAAGCGCAGGACACAGACACGTTTTGCTCTGCTTGCGGCAGCCAATTGGAACCCACGGTGCTCAACGCACCCGAGGCGCCGGAAAATCCGATTTCTGCTGTGGCACAGACGGAAGCAGCAGCGGAACAAAAAACGGACGATTTGGAAGAAAGCCCCACTCCTGATGCCGAAAAAATGAATATGCCGGAGGCACCGCATCCATTAAATCAATCGTGCGCCCATGCACAAGCAGATGTCCCACCAGATGGCACACAGCAAGCGACTGAGGAACCAAAAACGGACGATTTGGAAGAAAACTCCGCTTCTGATGCCGACAAAATGAATATGCCGAAGGTGCCGCATCCATTATATCAATCGCGCGCCCATGCACAAGCAGATGGCACACAGCAAACGCCGCCGGGCTCGCAAAACGGCGCATATGTACCACCGACGTATCGTGCGCCACATAACGACGACCCTGTGACGATGGGGGAGTGGATGCTTGATTTGATTGTGCTGAATATTCCGGTGCTCGGTTTTATTATGACCGTTGTGTGGGGATTTGGCACGTCGGCAAAACCGTCTTTGCGCAATTTTGCGCGTGCGATGCTGGTTTTCAAGGTGATTCTTTTTATACTGACAGTATTGTTGATTGTTTTATTTGTGACGGCGCTGCTTGCAGAACCGCAAATTTATTATCAGTACAGCGGATATTAAAGCACAACGCTTCGGCAAAACATTGGTAAACGGGACAGTCTGTCCTAAATTTACACAAGTTTTTATGGTGCGCTTTTTTGCGCCGACATATCAAACTGCCCCGTGAGGCACGGAAACTTCACGGGGCAGACGTGTTTTGTTTGCGTATATAACAGTGCACATACGTCTCATTTTATCGGGCAGTCTGCGGCTGCTTACATAAAATCACTGCTTGTAAACAACATAATATCATTATAAATCATAAAATCAACAATCCGTCAAAGGAGTATCACGATGCAAGTCACGCTGTTTTCGCATTTCATCAGCGGCACGGTGACAGCGCCGCCGAGCAAAAGCATGGCGCATCGCGCGCTGATTGCCGCCGGCCTTTCCGATGGCATCAGCCACATTGCGCCGCTTGCGTTTTCGCAGGATATGATTGCAACACTCGGCGCTCTGCGCGCGCTTGGCGCAAGTGTGGTATGTGATGAAAATTCAGCAACAATCACAGGCGTGCAGCCTCCGTTTGCGTCCGTTTTGATGCCGGTAGACTGTGGCGAGAGCGGTAGCACGCTGCGTTTTATACTCCCTGTATTTTCTTTGACAAATGCACCGGTCACATTTTGCGGGCGCGGGCGCCTTTTGGCGCGGCCACAGCAGATTTATGCCGATTTGTTTGCCGCGCGCGGCCTCACCTTTGTCCAGACGGAAAACGCAATTTGCATCGATGGTGCGCTCACGGCCGGCGTTTACACGGTAGATGGCAGCGTGAGTAGCCAGTTTATCAGCGGGTTGCTTTTTGCATTGTCGCTGCTGGAGAAACCGAGCGAAATTCACATTATACCGCCGTTTGAGAGCCGCAGTTATGTCGCGTGCACGCTGCAAACGCTCGCCGATTTTGGCGTGAATGCCGCGTGGCAGGATGAAAACACGCTGTGTTTGCCGGGCAGACAGCAGTATCATGCGCATGACGCGATTGTGGAGGGCGACTATTCGCAGGCCGCATTTTTTGCGGTGCTTGGCGCAGTGTGCGGCGGTGTCACCTTGCGGGGGTTGCGGGCAGATTCCGTGCAAGGCGACCGGGCAATTTTAGACATTTTAAAGCGATGTGGCGCTGTTTTTGAAAATACACCGCAAGGCATTGTGTTCCAAAAAAGCGTTTTACACGCAACGACAATCGATTTGGCCGATTGCCCCGATTTAGGCCCTGTTTTAATGGTGCTTGCGCTGTTTTGCGAGGGTGAAACCGTCATTTTAAACGCCGGCCGCCTACGCGTGAAAGAGAGTGACCGCATCGCCGCTATGGAGTGTGAAATTCACAAAATGGGTGGGAAAATCTGTACGCGCGGTGATACGA
This sequence comes from Ruthenibacterium sp., assembly GCA_036643515.1. Taxonomy (GTDB): domain Bacteria; phylum Bacillota; class Clostridia; order Oscillospirales; family Ruminococcaceae; genus Ruthenibacterium. Next base: position 11,138 of record JAVXRV010000036.1, on the reverse strand, counting down.
TTTATCTTCAAAAAAGCACGTTGTGCGGTGCAGAAAACTTAAATAGCCACAACGACCATCGCATCGAGATGGCCATGAGCATTGCGGCGCTGTGCGCAAATGTGTGCGTTTCCATCGCAGATGCCCAGGCCGTGCGCAAGAGCTATCCCGATTTTTTTTGCTGTGCTGCAAACGCTCGGCGCAAAGGTGGAGGTGCAAGAAATTGATGCAGCAACGTAATTTTTGCATTGTGGGCTTAGGCTTGCTCGGCGGCAGCTATGCCATGGGGTTAACGCAGGCCGGATATCACGTAACAGCGATTGATATTCGCGAAGAATCGATTGCCTATGCCCTGCAAAAGGGACTCATAGCGCAGGGAAAAACCGATGATTTTGCGCCGCTTTTGGCAGAGGCGGACGCGGTGATTTTGGCGCTTTATCCGCATACGATGATTGCATGGGTCAAAGCACATCAAAGCGAGTTCAAGAGTGGCTGTTTTCTTACGGATGTTTGTGGCGTCAAAACCGGTGTCGTGGACGAAGTGCAAAGTTTTTTGCGCAGCGACGTTGAATTGATTGCGAGCCACCCGATGGCCGGCCGAGAAGTGAGCGGTGTGGAATATGCAAATTGCGACATGTTTAAGCCTGCCAATTTTATCATTACGCCCACTGAAAAAAACACAAAAGAAGGTATTGCGTTTGCGGAAGCCTTGGCGAAAACTTTGAATTTTGCACATATCAGCGTACTATCCTGTGCAGAGCACGACAAAATGATTGGCTATGTCAGCCAGCTCACGCACGCGATTGCCGTGAGCCTTATGAACGCGAACGACAACACGCATCTTGCGGAATATACCGGCGACAGTTTTCATGATTTAACGCGCATTGCGCACATCAACGAAACGCTGTGGAGTGAACTGTTTTTGCTGAATAAAGACGTACTGGCGAAAGAAATTGACACATTTATCGCCGCACTTACCGATTTGAAAGACAAATTAAAAGCAGGCGACGAAAACGGTTTGCAGCAACTGTTCAAACAGTCCACCGCGCGCCGCGCACATTTTGATGTGAAGTAAGAGAAAATTGCTGTACAAATGATGTATTTTGATGTGCGGAAAATAGTATCAGACAAGTAAAAACAGGCGGCATTGTGTGCTAACACAATGCCGCCTGTATCAATTTTTATCGAGTTATCGCCCAACTTCAGACAGGGAAAGCCCTTTGTTGTGCTCCTCCGCCCATGTGATGTTCCAACTGCTTGTAAACAGCAGCAGTTTGCGGTTTTTAAAGTCCTCCACACGCTTGGTGTCGCTTGTCAAACTCAGCGCCTTGACGTCGATATCCGTGTTTTCAATCCAACGGATATAATTATACGGCAACTGTTGCATGCGTATTTCGACATTATACTCGTTGTTGAGGCGATACTCAAGCACTTCAAACTGCAATACGCCCACAACGCCGACAATCACTTCTTCCATGCCGCCGCCCAGCTCCTTGAAAATCTGAATGGCGCCCTCCTGTGCAATCTGCTCCATGCCCTTCACAAACTGCTTGCGCTTCATGGTGTCCACCTGTGAAATGCGCGCAAAATGTTCCGGCGCAAAGGTGGGGATATTCGCAAACGTAAACGGTGTTTTTGCCGTTGTGAGTGTGTCACCGATGGAAAAAATGCCCGGATCGAACACGCCGATGATGTCGCCGGCATAGGCTTCTTCCACAATTTCACGCTCAGACGCCATGATTTGTGTGCCCTGTGACAGTTTCACTTTTTTGCCGCTCTGGAAATGAAACACGTCCATGCCGCGCTCAAATTTTCCGCTGCAAATGCGCATAAATGCCACACGGTCGCGGTGCGCTTTGTTCATATTTGCTTGAATTTTAAACACAAAAGCAGAAAAATCTTCGCTTTTGGGGTCAATTTCGCCGATAGATGACATGCGCGGCAGAGGAGAGGAGGTAAGGCGCAAAAAATCTGCCAAAAACGGTTCCACGCCAAATGTCGTTAAGGCCGAGCCGAAAAATACCGGCGTCAGCTTGCCGTGCCGCACTTTGTCAATGTCGAAATCATACGCAGCACCGTCAAGTAATTCAATGTCATCCACAAGGATATCGTGGAGCGGTTTTGTGAGCAATTCGTCAAGCCCTGCATCGCCGAGATGCGCTTCCACCGAAGCCGACTGCGTCTGCCCGATTTTTCCGGTGTGATGAAACGCCAAAATTTCTTTTTCGGCGCGGTCATATACGCCCTTGAAATCTTTTCCGCTGCCGATTGGCCAGTTCATCGGGTAGGTTTCAATGCCAAGCACCTGTTCAATTTCTTCGAGCAAATCGAACGGATTGCGCGCGTCACGGTCCATTTTATTCACAAAAGTAAAGATGGGAATATTGCGCATGGTGCACACCTTGAACAACTTTTTGGTTTGGTTTTCAACGCCTTTTGCGGCGTCAATCACCATCACGGCACTGTCTGCCGCCATCAACGTGCGGTAGGTGTCCTCCGAAAAATCTTGATGTCCCGGCGTGTCCAAAATATTGATGCAGTAGCCGTCATATTGAAACTGCATCACGGATGATGTAACCGAAATACCGCGCTGCTTTTCAATTTCCATCCAGTCGGAAACCGCCGCGCGCGCGCCTTTTTTTCCTTTGACGATGCCCGCCTGCTGAATGGCGCCGCCATAGAGCAGCAGCTTTTCCGTCAGCGTTGTTTTGCCCGCATCCGGATGCGAAATAATGGCAAACGTGCGTCGCTTGTCAATTTGGTCGATAAAATCTTTCAAAAAAACCCTCCATTTGAGTCACCGATATGGTATCGTTTGTGTGCCGTGCAGCGTGTAAATGTGTCATAAAAACAAAGTATCACAATCGCTTTTGCGGTTTATTATATCTTATTTTATCATACATTGCAAGAAATAGTACAGCTCGCATAAAAAAATCATGCGAGCTGTTTTGAACTTTGAAACGTCAATCATCCACATCAAGCGCTTCGAGACCCTTTTTCGCGGTTGGTTTTGTGTCGCCGTGCTTCACAAAAAGCATCGTGACAAAGCTTGCCGCCACGAAAAACGCCGCATACGGAAACAGCGTGCGATAACCGATATGTCCCATTAAAAATCCCGATACAACAGGCGTAATGATCTGCGCGGTCATCGAAACCGTGTAGTAATATCCGGTGTATTTTCCAACATCGCTCCCGCGCGAAAGCGCCGCCACCATGGGGTAGCTGTTCACGTTGATAAACGCCCATCCGATGCCCGTCAGTGCAAAAAACAGGTATAAAAGCGGCGTGACGCAGTGAAAGAAAATGCCTGCAAAAAACGCGGTGACAAGGCAAAAAATGCCGATTAAAATGGTGCGTTTGCGGCCGAGTTTGCCCGCGATGATGCCCACCGGAATGTACGACACAATCGCCGCCGCCGTGCACACTATCAGCAACATGGCAAAGTTGCCCTGCAACTCCTGCATGGCATAGCGGCTGAATGCGGAAGCGACCGCGTTATATCCCATAAACCACAAAAAGACGCTCGCCAAAATGAACACAAGACTGCGAAAAACCGGCTTTGGCATCTTGCCGTGCGCGTCGGTTTTATGGTCGTCGTCGCTGTCAGAAATGCCCATTGCGGCGCTTTCCGATTTCATCAAGGCAACGCAAACGGGCTCTTTAATTTCCCAAAATAAAAGGGCAATGCAAACGGCCATTCCCACGCCAAGCACGATAAAAACCGGCATATAATTCGGGCGATAATCCTGCGCCATCACAACACCAATCAGCGTGTCATCTACGTCAAAGGTGTGCTTCAAAATCAGCGGGATCACATTGTCATGAAATTATAGATATTATCATACCTGTTGTAACATACCGCGAGAGGCTTTTACTATGCGTAAAAAGTAAAATTTGCAATTATTTTCACGAATATTTACAACAAAACTAGACATTGATATACAATTAAACTGGATTTTTGACATCAAATGGTGTATACTAAATAAGATTATAAGGGAAACTGACTTTATTTCGCGAAAATTCATGATGCAAAAGGACCCGGTGCTATGATAAATGTCTTGCTCAGCGGCACACGTATGGTGGTTGCAAAACAGAAAAAAACACATGGAGGCGCAGTATTGCAGCCTTTGTTTGCGCTACCGATTGGCACGGATAAAAATGATTATAATGCCATCGCACAAACGCTGAAGAAAAAATTAAAAGAGCAGAATGTCCGTGAAAAACGCCTGTGCATCATCATGGGTGAGGACATTATATTTAAAGAATTTACACATCAGCCCGTCGCAGACAAAGTCCTTACGGGTTTTGCGCAAATTGAGGCAAAAACCGCGCTGCGCACGGAAGCTGCAAAATATTCTGTCACCTGTATGAATTATGGCGGCCACAAAAATGAGGCGGGCGAAGAAACTGCCATGCTGTTTGCAACGCCGATTGAGCGGTTGCAGCGTCTGCGTGATGGGTTTGCATCCGCCGGCTTTTACACCGATGCCGTTCGCACGGTGTTTTCGGCATATGCGGCGACGCTCAGCCGTGTTTTGCCGGCAGTTTTGCCAAATTTAACAGGTGCGGCCATCGACTTTGGCTATGAGGACACGCTGATTGATTTGTACGAACACGGCGAGCTTGTCAGCCAGCGCCGTTTGCCCGGCCTACTTACTTGCCTTGCGCCGGTTGTCAAGGCAGACACCGGCTGCGATGACCTTTCTGTGGCCGAAAAACTGGCCGAAAACAACTTCAGCGGCGCCTATGCCGCACAGGCCAACGAGGCGCTCACCAACTATTCTTATGATATTTTGCGCACGCTGCGTGTGCTCAGCGCACCGCTGCACATTACGCCGGAACAGTTTTTCATCTCGGGCGAGGCCTGCCGTGACGAAGTGTTTTTGAAGCTTGTGATGGAGAGCCTTGGCCTGCCGTGCACGCGTGCAGACCATGTTACCGAGCAAATGGCGCCGTTTTTGTCGCCGGATGGTTCGCTCACGGGTTCACTGGTTATTGCCGGCGGCGAATATGACACGCTCAACCTGCTTGCCGCGATGCGTCAGCAAAAAACAAGTTCGGTTGTCAGCGCGGGCACTTGCGCGCTTGTCACGGGCATTGTGGTGCTTGGCATGCTTGCGCCGCAGGCGGCAAAAATGATGAAAAAATCAACACTGCAAATCACACAAACACGTTACGACGCGCTTTATCCTGTGCAGAAGGCACTTGATGAGCTTGCCACAGCGCAGGATAAAGTGGTGAAAATTGGCGAGAAAAACACGGCGCTGAACGCATATCGGTCGAATACCGGCACGGTTTTGGCGCGCACGCTCGCACTGTTTGGCAAAGGACTTACCATTCAGAATATCTCGTTTGATGCTGCGAGCGGTGCTTATCAAGCCACATTTCTTGCGCATGACATGACTTATTTTTTGGCGCTGAAAGACAAAATTTATGCCGATGAATCGTATTATCTTGACTTGCAGCTCTCGGTAAATCGGCAGGAGGATTCCACCTATGTCGGCACGCTGCATTTTGTGCCGGCTGATTATCACGCATTGCCGGTTCCACCGGAAGAAGCGCCTGCACCGGAAGCCGCGGCCGCACCTGACGGCACGGTTTCTCCGGATGATTTTGTTGAAATAATATCTGAGGAATCCGCCGCGTCGCAAAGCGCCGCACAAGCGCCGACAGGAGGGCAGTAAACATGGGAAAGAAAAAAACTTTTACCGGTTATACGCTCTATTTGCTGGCGCTTTTGGCCGTTGCAGTGCTGTATTTGACGGTGTTTTTTCCAAAGCAAAAGCAGGAGATGGACGCGCTAGACGCGCAGTATCAGACCCTGCAAACACAAATTCAAACGCTTGTGCCGTATGAGGCGAAACTTTCGGAAATTAAGCAGCAAACAGGTGAAGCCACGGTGCAGTTTGAAGGGGATAAAACACTCAAAGCGCCGGTTGAATTTACAAATGCGCTGTGCGATGCGGCCGCCGCAGGCGGTGTCACGGTAGAAAGCATCACCGTCACCGAAACCGGCGAAGTGCCGATTGAGGGCGGTTTTACAGGCAAAGCGTACAACGCGCAAGTGAATGTTGGAATTTTGCCCGGCACATCGCCCGCAAAGTTTTTATCTGCGATTGAAAGCAACGTCGGCGCCGGTTTTTATGTGCAGGATTTTGTCTTTGAACCCACGCGGCGCACGCCCGAACAAGGGGCAGACCCCTTTGCCGAGGCCGCTGCACAAAAAGCTGCCGCCGAGGCCGCCGCAGAAAAAGCCAAGGAGAAGGCCGCTGAAAATTCAGTGTACAACGAAATGCGTGCGAAAGCCGAAGCCGCTGCGCAAGATGCACGCATCAAAGCCGAGCGTGCCGCCGACAGCAACAATCCGGCGGATCAAGTTGACGCGCAGATTGCCGCCGCTCTCGCTTCCAAACTCGCCTCAGAGCTTGCTGACATGGAATCGCGCGACGCCATCGTCAATGGCAAAACAAACGGTGTGCCTACAGCCAAAGATGGCAAGCCCGTCCTCAAAAACACGGCCGGCGCAGACGTTGAAATGGACATATTCTCGCTGAATGTTACATACTATACCATGGAGAAATAGCCATGAAAATATTCGCTCTGCTTTGCGCTTTTGCCAGCGGTGTGCTGTTCGGCTGTGCCTTTCGGCTTTTGCCCGAATCATGGCTTTGCGATTATGGCGAAACGCCGCGTGCGTGTCATGCGCCGCAGTGCCGGCGGCTGCCTGTGTGGCAGCTGTTGCTGTTTGGCACGCTGTGCACCGTGTGCACGGCCGGCGCGATGGCACAGTTGCAAGGAACATTTTCTCTGTTTTTATTTGCCATGCTTGTGGGCGTTTTATTGCTTGCGGCGCTGTGTGACGCACGCTATACCATTTTGCCGGACGAATTGCTGCTACTTGGCAGCGCGCTTGCGCTGCTGCTTTATTTTGGCGGTGCACTGCAAAATATGCAGCCCATGTGGTATATGCCGCTTTTGGGCGCGTTGCTCGGCTTTTTTGGATTGTGGGGCGTGCTGTGGCTCGCCTCAAAGATTTATCATACCGACGCCATTGGTTTTGGCGATGTGAAATTGCTTGCTTTACTTGGCTTTCTTTGCGGGCCTGCGGGTCTTGGCGTGGCCGTGCTGCTTGCCGTGCTCAGTGCGGCGCTCGTGTGCGTGCCGCTTTTGCTGCTCAAAAAAATAAAGCGCACAGATGCGTTCCCTTTTGGCCCATTTCTTGTGGGCGGGGCGCTGTGTGCGCTTTGCGCATGGCAGCCGTGGCACAATTTGCTCACGTGGTATTTTGGCCTGTTTTCATCAATTTAGGAGGATGCGGTTTTGAACTTTTTTAATGCGAAACTCGGCGAAATTCTCATCAATGCAAAAGTCATCACGCAGGAACAGCTGCAAGAGGCGCTCGACGCACAAAAACAGTCGCGCCTGCGCCTTGGCGCACAGCTCATTGCCAGCGGTATTTTGACCGAAGGCCAGCTTTGCAGTGCGCTGCAGCAGCAGATGCATCTCAAATATATTGATTTGGACGGCCTTGCCATCAGCCCCGAAGTCGCCGGCACCATATCCGAAGCCATGGCACGCGCCGCCAATATGCTGCCCTACGAAAAAGAGGGCAGTGTGCTGCGCCTTGCCGTTTCCGATCCGCTTGACGATTCCTCCGTGCGCGACATCGAAATTTATACCGGCCTTTCCGCCGAGATTGCTATTTGCGAAAAAAGCCGTATCGCCGAGAAAATTCACGAAGTATATACCAACCAAAAGGTGTTTGAAGCCGCGCGCACGCTGTCCACCGCGCAGGAAGAAATTCCGGTGGAAACCACCAATGTTTCCGACGAAGAACAGCCGATGGTTCGCTTTGTCAACAATATGTTTGAGCAGGCGATTATCCTAAAGGCCAGTGATATTCACATCGAGCCGGGCCCGAAAACCATGCTTGTGCGTTTTCGTGTGGACGGCAAACTGATTGACTTCATCACCACCGGCAACGAAATTTTCCCCTCTGTGTGCAGCCGTATCAAATTCATCGGCGGCATGTCAATTGCCGAAAAACGTGTGCCGCAGGACGGCCGTGCCACCTATCGCTCCGGCAGCCATAATATTGACTTGCGCCTGTCCACACTGCCGGGCATTTTTGGCGAAAAAATCGTCATTCGTATCACCACATCGCTCACCTTCACGCTCAAAAAAGAGAGCTTAGGCTTTTCACCGCACAATTTGGCATTGCTTGACAAGCTCATTCATAAACCGTATGGCATTTTGCTTGTCACCGGCCCGACCGGCAGCGGCAAATCCACCACTTTATATGCCGCAATTTCCGAAATACGGCACAGCTCCATCAATGTTGTCACCGTGGAAAATCCGGTGGAAATGATTGTGCCGGGCGTCACGCAGGTCAACATCAACCCCGCGCAAGGTTTGACGTTTCCGACGGTGTTGCGCAGTGTTCTGCGTCAAGATCCGGACGTTGTGATGATTGGTGAAATCCGCGACGGCGAAACTGCCGAAATTGCCACCAGTATGTCGATTACAGGCCACTTTGTCTTGTCCACATTGCATACGTATGACGCGCCAAGCGCGATTGTGCGCTTGATTGACATGGGCACACAGCCGTTTATGGTGGCGTCCAGTGTCATTGGTGTCATCAGCCAACGCCTTGTGCGCAAACTTTGCCCCACCTGTAAACAGGCATACGCCGCGTCGGCAGAAGAGAAACGTGTCTTGCATGTCGATCCGGCCGCCGCGCTGACGCTGTATCGTCCCACCGGCTGCCCGCACTGCGTGGGCACAGGCTATTCCGGCCGCACCGCGATTGCCGAAATTATGCCGATTACCAGCCGTGTGCGCGCGTCCATCAATGCCTCGCAGTCGAGTGATATGTTGCGTGCCATCGCGATGGATGAAGGCATGGTGCCGATTGCCGACGATGCCCGCACGATGGTGCTGCGCGGCGAAACCGCTTTTGACGAGGCCGCTCAGCTTGTCGATTTTGACTAATCCCCCATGCCCACGATAAAAAAGAGAGGAGAACCTGCCGCATGACCTATCAATATGTCGCCGTCGACACTGCCGGCAAACGCGCCAAAGGCGAGTTGGACGCCGCAAACGATACCGACGCGCTTGCCCAACTGCGCGCGCTGCGTCTTGTGCCCACTTCTCTCTCTGCCGGCAAAAAACTGTTTGGCATATTGGCCATCGACGACGGCAAAAATATCTGGACTATGGATTTTGCGCCCAAAGACCCGCACACCATGAAATTCAAGCGCAAAAAAATGATTCTCGTGTTCAACCAAATGGCAATTATGTTACGTGCGGGCGTCAACCTCAGCCTTTTGCTCGAGGTGATGCAAGAAAACGAGCCGAACAAAGATTTTGCGCGCGTGCTGCATGAACTGCATATGGATATGCTGTCGGGCGTCAGTTTGTCGGCATCTATGGAAAAATTTTCCTGTTTCGACGCCGTCACCACAAATCTTGTGCGTGCGGGCGAGGCAGACGGCCATTTAGAGCGTAGCTTCGCGCAAATTGCCAATGTATACGAAAAGCAAAATGCTTTGCTCGGCAAAGTGCGCAGCGCCATGGTTTACCCGATTATTTTGATGCTTCTGGTGCTTGTGGTGCTGACGATACTCAATACTGTCGTACTGCCGAGCTTTTATACCATGTTTGAAAGTCTTGGCACGGGCGTGCCGCCCGTCACACAAGCGGTGATGGCGGTGTCGAATTTCACGACGCATTATTGGTGGGTGATTGCGCTTGCCATCGCGGCCGTTGTTTGGACGTATCAATTTATTCGCAAAAAAAGCCATGCATTTTGTATGAAAGTCGACCGCCTCAAGCTCTACATTCCGCTTGTGGGCAAGCTGATTAAAAACGTGCAAATTGCGCGGTTTTCGCGCATTTTATCCACCATGCTTGCCTCCGGACAAGATTTTCTCTCGGCGCTGTCCATCAGCCGCGCGGTGCTCACCAACACCTATCTCATCAACGGCCTTGAGCAAGTGGCCGACGAAGTGCGCATCGGCAACCCTGTGTCTGTGTCGATGGACAAACAGAAATTTTTCGATCCGGTGTTTATCAGTATGTTGCGCGCGGGCGAGGAAAGCGGTTCGCTGAGTGAAACGCTCGGCAAAATGGCCGATTTATACGAAACCGAAACAGACGAAAGCACCAAGCGCCTCACCGCCGCCATGGAGCCGCTCATGACCATTGTCATTGCGGTGATTGTCGGGTTTGTGGTGATTGCCGTTGCCGTGCCGATGTTCAGTATGTTCGATTTAGTAGGCGCACTGTAAAATTGAATCGCAGTGCGTCCGCAAAACTACGCTATGCGGCATCGCCTAAAAATCACGAAAGGAGCGCCTTATGAAAAGCAAAAAAGGCTTCACGCTGATTGAACTCATCTGTGCGCTCGTGGTTGTTTCCATTGCGCTTTTGTTCGGGATGCAGCTTTATACCGTCGGCGCAAAAGGCTATTCGCGCAGTGCGGTGCTCGATGCCGACACGCAAAAAATTGCGAAATATTTTGAAACCGGTGCCAAGGAATTGCCGCAAGGCGCAGTGCCGACAACGCCAACAGGCGATGCTGTCATCACCGCGAAATTTGGGAATACGCGCATTGACATTGTCAAACCGAAAGAACTTGAAACCATCGAAATTCAAAACAAAAAAACAAAAACGAGTCTTTCAATTTTCAAAAGCAGCAAGGGCAATCAAAGCCAATAAAATTTGCGAAAGGAGCCGTCATGAACAAAGCAAATAAGCGTGGCATCACGTTGATAGAGCTGATTTGCGTCTTGGCGGTTGTTGCCATTTTAGGCCCGCTGATTGGCGGCTTTATCACCACGGCGGGCGCGCAGTATAACAATGCGGCGCTGCATACGCGTGCAAAAAGCAACGTCACCATGTTGCAAGAATTTTGCGAATCTGAATTGCGGCTTGCCACTGCCGCTGAAATTAAGGCGGAGTTTTCTTACGAGCCGCCTACCGCTACATCCAAAATTCTCTATGCCAACACGAACAATGGCTTCGTTTACAATGATTTGAATGTTCCGTATTTGGGTCAAGATTCGGACATTTACAAAGGAATACGGTATGGCATCCACTTTACTGCCGAGCCGGACGGCAGCCTCACCATCGTCATCACGGCCTATGCGGAGAAAAAC